>DQGF01000452.1 GCA_003525045.1 Pseudomonas sp.
AGGCTTGCCCGCGAAGAGGCCGGAACTGCCAACGCAAATCCCCGGCAGAAATTGCCTGCACGCCACCCACCCGGTAAAGTGCCGCTCCCCCCGTTTCGCCAGAGGTAAAACCATGAGCCAGTCCTTTGATATTGCCGTGATCGGCGCCACCGGTACTGTCGGCGAAACGCTCGTGCAGATTCTCGAAGAGCGGGATTTCCCTGTCGGCAACCTGCACCTGCTGGCCAGCAGTGAATCAGCCGGGCATTCGGTGCCGTTTCGCGGCAAGAACGTGCGGGTTCGGGAAGTCGATGAATTCGACTTCAGCAAGGTCCAACTGGTGTTCTTCGCCGCCGGCCCGGCGGTGACCCTGAGTTTCGCCTCGCGCGCCACCGCCGCCGGGTGCTCGCTGATCGACCTGTCCGGCGCCTTGCCGGCCGATCAGGCGCCGCAAGTGGTGCCGGAAGCCAATGCACAGGTGCTGGCCGGTTTGAAAAAGCCCTTTCAGGTCAGCAGCCCAAGCCCGTCGGCCACCACGCTGGCCGTGGTGCTGGCGCCGTTGCTCGGCTTGCTCGACCTGCAACGCATCCACCTGACCGCTGCCCTGGCGGTTTCTGCCCAGGGTCGCGAAGCCGTGACCGAGCTGGCCCGGCAAACCGCCGAGCTGCTCAACGTGCGCCCGTTGGAGCCGACCTTTTTCGATCGGCAGATGGCCTTCAACCTGTTGGCGCAAGTCGGCAAGCCGGATGAGCAGGGCCATACCCTGTTGGAAAAACGCCTGGTGCGCGAACTGCGCCAGGTCATGGCCCTGCCTTTATTGAAGATTTCCGTCACTTGCATTCAAGCCCCGGTGTTTTTTGGCGATAGCTTTAGTGTGACCTTGCAGTCCGCGAGCGACATCGACCTGGCGAAAGTCAATGCGGCCCTGGAAGACGCCCCGGGTATCGAACTGGTGGAAGCCGGCGATTATCCGACGCCGGTCGGCGATGCGGTCGGGCAGGACGTGGTCTACGTTGGTCGGGTTCGCAATGGAATCGACGACCTGTCGGAACTAAATGTGTGGCTGACGTCAGATAACGTGCGCAAAGGCGCGGCGCTCAATGCTGTGCAGGTGGCTGAATTGTTGATAAAACACCTTGTGTAAAAGATACTTGGCAACAATTTTTCCAACGGTTCCAGCCAACGCTATGCTTGGTCCGGACTGCTGAAGGCGAGCCACCCTCCGGGGCTTCCCTGAGCATGAATGAAACGATCGCGCGCGACGACTCCTCGTCGCCGCGCGCAATGCCTTACGGCAGCGACTATTAACACCTTCTCGCTGGCCGAGGAATGTTCAAACAAAGGAAGAGGCTATGGTTCAAGTTCGCAAACTGGTGTTAGCAATAGCGGCCGCCTCGGCGCTGTCCTCCGGTATGGCGCAGGCACTCGGGCTCGGGGAACTGACCCTGAAATCGACGCTGGACCAGCCGCTGGTGGCGGAAATCGAATTGCTCGACGTCAAGGAACTCACCGCTGCCGAAGTGGTGCCCAGCCTGGCTTCGCCGGAAGATTTCGCCAAGGCTGGTGTCGATCGCCAGGCGTTTCTCAACGACCTGAGCTTTACCCCTGTGCTCAACCCCAGTGGTAAAAGCATCCTGCGTGTGACGTCCAGCAAACCTCTGTCCGAACCGATGGTGAAGTTCCTGGTTCAGGTCATGTGGCCCAACGGTCGTCTGCTGCGCGATTACAGCGTGCTGCTCGATCCGTCCAAATTCTCGCCGCAGACCGCTGATGCGGCTGCGCAGCCGGCACCGACGCAAACCGCCACCGCCCCGGTGACCGGTGCCACCCAGCCGACCCAATACACCACCACGCCACGCGATACCCTGTGGGAAATCGCCGCGAAGGCGCGTAATGGCGGCTCGGTCCAGCAAACCATGCTGGCCATCCAGGCGCTGAATCCGGATGCCTTTATCGACGGCAACATCAACCGACTGAAAGCCGGTCAGGTGCTGCGTCTGCCGGATCAGGCTCAGAGCAGCAACCTGCCGCAGCACAAAGCCATTGCCGAAGTGGCCGCGCAGAACACGGCGTGGCGTCAGGGCCGGCGCTATGTGCCGAAGACCGGAGCAGGGCAGCAGCAACTCGATGCCACCAAGCGTCCGCGTGGCGAAGGCACTGCTGCGCAAGCCGCCGGGGACAATTTGAGCCTGGTGTCTGCCGAGTCCGGGAAGGCGGGTGGCAAAGGTGCCGCAGGCGACGCCAAGGCCTTGAACAACAAGCTGGCCGTCACTCGGGAGAGTCTCGACACCACCCGTCGTGACAACGAGGAACTGAAAAGCCGCATGACCGATCTGCAAAGTCAGCTGGACAAGCTGCAGCGCCTGATCGAACTGAAGAACAATCAACTGGCCAAGTTGCAGGCCGAAGGCGCCGCGGATGCGAACGCTGCTGCACCAGTGACTCCGGCGATATCCGCCGAACTGGCGGCCAACCCTGGGACAGCGCCTGCGGACGTGGCTGCGGCAACACCTGCGCCTGCATCCGAGGCAACGCCGGCGGCAACCGAGGCAACCCCGGCACTGGCCGAGACGCCAGTCGAGCCCGCGCCGGCAGCGTCCGACGAGCGGAAATTCAACGAGCTGCTGACCAATCCGGTGCTGCTGGGGCTGGTGGGTGGCGGGGCTGTGGTGGTGCTGCTGTTGCTGCTGTTGCTGGCTCGTCGCCGCAAAGCCCAGCAAGAAGCCGAGAAACACGTGCGCATGGCCCGGGCCTTGGCCGAAGAGCAGGAACACCCTGCCGAACACGATCTGTTGGAAAACAGCTTCGAAGGCCTGGAAGTGCCGCCGCCGAGCGTGAAGCTCGCCACCGCGCCAGCTCCTGCTCCTGCTCCTGTGCCAGCTCCAGCGCCAGCACCCGCTCCGGTGGTTGCTCCGGTGGTTGCTCCAATAGTGGTAACGCCGCCGATTGCCGCGCCACTGGTATCGCCCGCTGTAGATCGCCACGATGACGACGTACTGCGCAAGGCGCATACGCATCTGGCCGCCGGTCGCTTGAATCAGGCGGCCGCACTGCTCGAAGACAGCCTCAAGCATGAACCGCAACGCAGTGACCTGCGCCTGAAGCTGATGGAAGTCTACGGCCAGCAAGGCAACCGTAATGCGTTTGTCGCCCAGGAACGCCAACTGGTGGCCAACGGCGAAAACTTTACCCGGGTCGAACAGCTGAAAAGCCGCTTCCCGGCCATGGCCCTCGCGGCCGCCGGTGGTATCGTCGCTGCCGCCATCACTGCCGAGCTGGACGCGCAATACGTCAGGGATTTGCTGCTGGACGAACCGCAGGCGCCAGCAGTGCCCGATGACTTCGACAGCGCCTTCGATCTGAGTCTGGATGATCTGGAAAGCCCTGCTGCGGCAGCGGTTGAACCCGCGCCGGAGGCTGTGGCCGAACTGGACGACTTCCCACTGGACGACGACTTGAGCTTCGATTCGGTGTTGCAGCAGCAGACCGAAGTCAGGGAAAACCTCGACGACCTGTCGGACTTCGATCTGGACATGGACCTCGGTGGCCATCCAACGCCTGCGATCCTGGCCGAAGACGATTTCCTGTTGAGCCTGGATGAGGACGTCAAGGACGCGCCTGCTGCGCCAGCGCCGGCTGTTGCGCAAACAGCCCAGGACGATCTGGAGTTGCCGGACGACTTCGACCTGTCGCTGGCCGATGAAATGGACACCCCTGCGGCTCCGAACGCCGTCGGGGCCGAACCGGAAGATCTCAACGACGAGCTGGATCGTCTGTCGCAGAGCCTTGGCGAGCCGACCTTCACCGCGGAAGATGCCTTGGCCTCTGCAGCTGACGAGCCGGAATTCGACTTCCTCTCCGGCGCCGACGAAGTCGCCACCAAGCTCGATCTGGCCCAGGCCTACATCGACATGGGCGACGCCGATGGCGCACGGGACATCCTCAATGAGGTGGTGACCGAGGGTGACACAGGCCAGAAGGATGAAGCCAAGGAGCTGCTTTCGCGCCTGGCTTGATTGATCGGTAAGGCTTGAACAAAACGGCAGCCCATTGGGGCTGCCGTTTTTGTTTATGGCTTGGGTGCGATGGTGTCTGTTCAATCGCCTTCGCGAGCAAGCCCGCTCCCACATTGGAGCTTCAGTGGGCACAGCATCTGTATACAGCGATGATCCAGTGTGGGAGCGGGCTTGCTCGCGAAGGCGGAGGATCAGGCGACAGCCTTCGCAATTGCCAGACCCCTTTCGCATGCCCCCTCCCACAGTAGATCTTCCGGGAGCTCAGCCTTTATCCTTGTCGCCCCCGCCGTACCGCATCCGTTGGAGTTCGCCATGCCCCATGAAGGCAACCTGTTGCAAGCCGCTGTCGTGTTCCTGTTCGCGGCGGTGCTCACCGTGCCCCTGGCCAAGCGCCTGCAATTGGGGGCGGTGCTGGGTTATCTGTTTGCCGGCGTCATCATCGGGCCGTCGGTACTGGGTTTGATCGGCAATCCGCAAAGCGTCAGCCACATTTCCGAACTCGGTGTGGTGTTGCTGCTGTTCATCATAGGCCTGGAACTGTCGCCGCGACGTTTGTGGGTGATGCGCAAATCGGTGTTCGGCGTCGGTCTGGCGCAGGTGCTGCTGACGGGTTCGGTGATTGGCGTTTTCGCCCTGTTCGTTTTCGGGCAATCGTTGAACAGCGCCATCGTACTGGGGCTCGGTCTGGCACTGTCCTCCACCGCGTTCGGGCTGCAGAGCCTGGCTGAACGCAAGGAATTGACCAGTCCCCACGGGCGGCTGGCGTTCGCGATTCTGCTGTTCCAGGACATCGCGGCGATCCCGCTGATCGCCATGGTGCCGCTGCTGGCGGGCGGTGATCACACCACCGCGGCGGCTGAAGACTTGAATCATGGCTTGCGGGTGCTGGGGAGCATCGCGGTGGTGGTGATCGGCGGACGCTATCTGCTGCGGCCGGTGTTCCGGGTGGTGGCCAAGACCGGTTTGCCGGAGGTCTCTACTGCCACCGCATTGCTGGTAGTGATCGGCACGGCGTGGCTGATGGACCTGGTCGGCGTATCGATGGCCCTCGGCGCTTTCCTGGCCGGACTGCTGCTGGCGGACTCCGAATACCGCCACGAACTGGAAGCGCAGATCGAGCCGTTCAAAGGCTTGCTGCTGGGGCTGTTTTTCATCAGCGTCGGCATGGGTGCCAACCTGAGTCTGCTGCTCAGCGCACCGATTGTGGTGCTGGGCCTGACCCTGCTGCTGATTGCCATCAAACTGCCGCTGCTGTTTATCGTCGGCCGGTTGGCCGGTGGCCTGGGCAAGGTCAGCGCGATTCGTCTTGGCATCGTGCTGGCGGCCGGCGGTGAGTTTGCCTTTGTGGTGTTCAAGATCGGCCGCGATCAGGGCCTGTTCGAACCGCGGCTATACGACTTGCTGGTGCTGACGATCACCTTGTCCATGGCCGTCACGCCGTTGCTGTTGCTATTGTGCGCGCGACTGGTCAGCCCCAAGGTGCAACCGGTGGTGGTACCGGAGAAATTCCGCGAGATCGATACCGACGCGCCGCGCGTGGTGATCGCCGGCATGGGCCGCATGGGGCAGATCGTGGCGCGGATCCTGCGGGCGCAGAACATCAAGTTCGTCGCCCTCGACACCTCGGTGGAAACCATCGAACTGTCGCGCAGCTTCGGCGGCGTGCCGGTGTTCTACGGTGACCCGATGCGCCCGGAAATCCTCAGCGCAGCCAAGGTCGAACAGGCGGAGTATTTCGTGATCGCCACCGATGATCCAGACACCAACATCAAGACCGCCGAACTGGTGCACAAACTCTATCCGCACATGAAAATCATCGCCCGCGCCCGTAACCGTCAGCATGTGCATCGTTTGGTGGACATCGGCGCCGAGGCCATTCGTGAAACCTATTATTCGAGCCTGGAAATGAGCCGCCGGACCCTGGTCGGGCTGGGGTTGAGCCAGGCGCAGGCGGACGCGCGGATCAAACGTTTCAAGCATCACGATGAACAGGTGCTGGAAGCCCAGCATGCGGTGTATGACGATGCGGCCAAGGTGCTGCAGACTGCGCAGGAAGCGCGAGCGGAACTGGCGCGGTTGTTTGAGTCGGATCAGTTGGAAGAGGAATCGGCTAAAAATTGAGGTGAATGTAAGGGCCTCTTCGCGGGCAAGCCTCGCTCCTACAGGAGTAGTCGTAAATCTGTAGGAGCGAGGCCTGCCCGCGAAGAACGATAACTCGGTGTGTCTGGATAAATAATATTTTCAAAGGAACCCAAAATGGCTGCCGATCAACCCTC
>DQGF01000003.1:0-3583 GCA_003525045.1 Pseudomonas sp.
TAGGAGCGTGGCTTGCCCGCGAACCAGACGACTCGGTTCCGAACCATCGCCCCGAACAAAAAAAACCCGGCCGAAGCCGGGTTTTTATTTAACCGATCACTGCATCCATGGCGGAGGCGGTTCTTCGGTCTTGCCCGGTGGCGCATCATCTGCCGCGCGCACCGCTTGTTTGCGCTCTTCATCGAGACGCGCGGCCTCGATCTCGCGCATGATCCCACCCACATCGGCCAACTCTTCTGGCTCATCGAACTCGCCGGTCAAGACACTGGCCGGGTGCAAGGTGCCGGCTTCGTACAAAGCCCACATTTCCTTGGCGAACCGGGTCTTCTTCAACTCCGGCGCATACCGCCCGAAGTAGGACGCCATGTTGCCCACATCCCGCTCCAGCATGCTGAAGGCGTGGTTGTTACCCGCCGCGTCCACCGCCTGCGGCAAGTCGATGATCACCGGGCCGGTCGGAGTCAGCAGCACGTTGAACTCCGACAAGTCACCGTGCACCAGCCCGGTACACAACATCAGCACGATCTGCGAAATCAGGAACGCGTGGTATTCGCGCGCCTGGTCCGGCTCCAGCACCACGTCGTTCAGACGCGGTGCGGCATCGCCATATTCGTCGGCTACCAGCTCCATCAGCAGCACGCCTTCCAGGAAGTCGTAAGGCTTGGGCACCCGGACACCCGCACCGGCCAGGCGGAACAACGCCGCCACTTCGGCATTCTGCCAAGCGTCTTCGGTTTCTTTCTTGCCGAACTTGGAGCCCTTGGCCATCGCTCGGGCCTGACGGCTGTTGCGCACCTTGCGGCCTTCCTGATACTCGGCCGCCTGACGAAAACTGCGTTTATTCGCCTCCTTGTAGACCTTCGCGCAACGTAACTCGTTACCGCAGCGCACCACGTAAACAGCTGCTTCTTTACCACTCATGAGTGGGCGCAGCACCTCGTCAACCAGACCGTCCTCGATCAGGGGTTCAATGCGTTTTGGAGTCTTCATCAGCTTTTATTGTGGGTCCTTTATTACCAAACACGCGAAAGTCATTCGTTATACGGCAATCCACTCACCGGGGGGAGGGGTTGCCGACCTATGAACATTGCAAAAGCACACAATGTGCCGGAAAACCTGGCAAACCCGGCCACCGTTTATCGTTCGCTCAGGATCATAGCCGAGCCTGCGTCAGTTGTTGGCGAAGGGTTCGCGAGGCTATTGCAACGTGATGTGCACAGCTGCATGAGCTGCCGCAGGCTGCGATCTTTCAGTGTCGTTGCTGCCTGAAGAGCTCGCCTGGGGTATACCCGAACAGGTTTTTGAACGCCGCTATAAATGCCGACGTCGAGTCATACCCGCAAGACAGCGCGGCATTGGTCACGCTGTCCCCCTCCTCCAGCAAACTCAACGACGACAGCACCCGCATCCGCTGGCGCCACCCTCGAAAGCTCAACCCGGTTTCACGCTGGAACAACCGCATCAGCGTCTTCTCCGACATGCCCAAACGCTCCGCCCATTCCTGCAAGGTCACATTCCGCTCAGGGCTTTCGATCAGTTCGTTGCACACCCCCAGCAAACGTTCATGCCGGGGCAACGGCAGGGAGAGCCCCACCTCCGGCAGATTCGCCAATTGATCCAGCAGCACGTTCACCAATCGCGTTTCCTGACTGTCACCCTGTGGATATTCCGCCGGCAGCAGACAAAAACTCTTGATCAGCTCCCGGGCCAGCGGCGTCACCTCGAGCACCCGGCAACGCCCGTCCGCCCATGCACAATCTTCTCGGCGCACGTAAAGGCTGCGCATCTCGGCGCGCATCGAGGTCACCACCTGGTGTTCGAGATCCGCCGGAATCCAGATGCCCCACTGCGGCGGCGCATAGAAACTGCCTTCGGCGGTGTGCACGCCGAGGACGCCGCTGATGGCGTAGGAAAACTGCACCCAGTCGTGGCGATGCGGCGGTGTCCACGAACCGGCATTGAGGCTTTCCGCCCGGGCATACAGCGCACGGGGCAGCGCCGACAGGGTCGGAATCGCCCGTTCGAGGATAAGCTGTCCGTTAGTCGGCATTGGCTGACCTTGTGTCGCAAGACGGTAGATAAGGCGACGTTAGGCCAAGTTTCACTTTCTTACAAACGTATTCAAGCCAATCGCATTCCAAATGTGGAAGCGGCGGTGCGGCGATCCCACACGTCATCAGCGCTCGATAATCGCCGTCACACCCTGACCACCAGCAGCGCAGATCGAAATCAAGCCTCGGCCCTTGCCTGCGGCATCGAGCAGTTTCGCCAGGTTGGCGACAATGCGTCCGCCGGTGGCGGCAAACGGATGCCCGGCCGCCAGCGAGCTGCCTTTGACATTGAGCCGGCTGCGGTCGATGGAACCCAGCGGCGCGTCCAGACCAAGGTGGGTTTTGCAGTACTGTGGATCCTCCCAGGCCTTCAATGTGCAGAGCACCTGCGCGGCGAAGGCTTCGTGGATCTCGTAGTAATCGAAGTCCTGCAAGGTCAGACCATTACGCGCCAGCAAACGTGGCACGGCATAGACCGGCGCCATCAACAGCCCTTCGGTGCCGTTGACGAAATCCACCGCCGCCGCCTCGCCGTCGCGCAGGTAGGCGAGGATCGGCAGGCCACGCTCCTTCGCCCATTCTTCACTGCCCAGCAGCACCAGCGACGCGCCATCGGTGAGTGGCGTGGAGTTGCCCGCCGTCAGAGTGCCCTTGGCACTTTTCTCGAACACCGGTTTGAGTGACGTGAGTTTTTCCAGGGTCAGGTCCGGGCGCAGGTTGTTGTCGCGGGTCAGGCCGAGGAACGGTGTCATCAGATCGTTGTGCCAGCCTTCGGTGTAGGACGCGGCCAGTTTCTGGTGGCTTTCGAGGGCCAGTTGATCCTGCTCGTCTCGTGGAATGTTCCAGGTCTGGGCCATTAACTCGCAGTGCTCACCCATGGACAGGCCGGTGCGCGGCTCGCCATTGCGTGGCAGTTCGGGGATCAAGTGATGGGGTCGCAGTTGCAGGAAGGTTTTCAGTTTGTCGCCAGTGGTCCTGGCGCGATTGGCTTGCAGAAGGATCTTGCGCAAGCCTTCATTAACGCCGATCGGCGCGTCGGATGTGGTGTCGACACCACCGGCAATGCCGCACTCGATCTGGCCCAGCGCGATTTTGTTCGCCACCAGCAGCGCCGCCTCGAGGCCGGTGCCGCAGGCCTGCTGGATGTCGTAGGCCGCAGTGGTCGGCGACAGCCGCGAGCCGAGTACGCATTCGCGGGTCAGGTTGAAATCCCGGGAGTGCTTGAGTACCGCGCCGGCCGCCACTTCACCGATGCGCAGGCCGTGCAGGTTGTAGCGTTCGATCAGGCCCTCGAGCGCGGCGGTGAGCATCGCCTGGTTACTGGCGGTGGCGTACGGCCCGTTGGAGCGGGCGAAAGGGATACGGTTACCGCCGATAATCGCGACGCGGCGCGGTTGAGTCATGAAAAGCTCCTGATGAAATATTCATTGCGAACACCGAACCCTTGTAGGAGCGAAGCTTGCTCGCGAAAGGGCCGGAACATTCAACATCTTCTTCGAGTGAAACTCCGCTTTCGCGAGCAAGCTTCGCTC
>DQGF01000003.1:3878-4046 GCA_003525045.1 Pseudomonas sp.
GCGAGCAAGCTTCGCTCCTACAATGTTCAAGCGTAGGCCTTATCTCGTGGATCGAACGACTGATCGCCATTCGTGGTCCACACTTTGAACCTCAGCTGCTGGAGCGCGTTCCATGTCTGACCGCTATATCGACTTCGCCAATTCGTCCATCGGCCATCGTTTGGTCGG
>DQGF01000003.1:4340-4678 GCA_003525045.1 Pseudomonas sp.
TCCATCGGCCATCGTTTGGTCGGAGCCCTGGGTCTGCCGTCGCCGGTACGACTGGAGCGCTGGCAAGCCGGCCGGCTGCGGCCTGTCGAGGGGGCGTTGCTGATCGGCGGCGGGCCGCTGGCGGAAAAAGTCAGCGCCTTCGCCAATCGCCTGACCGACGCGATTTACAGCTACGGCACCGAGCCTTCGATGGCGACGGCCTGGATTCCAGGCCACGGTCCCAAAATCAAAGCCGTGGTGTTCGATGCCAGCGATCTGGTGCAGACCGACCAGCTCAAACAGCTACGGGAATTCTTCCAACCGCTGATGAAAAATCTCGATCACAGCGCGCACCTGGT
>DQGF01000003.1:4978-5515 GCA_003525045.1 Pseudomonas sp.
CTCGATCACAGCGCGCACCTGGTGATCCTGGGGCGGGCACCACACACCTTGAGCGACCCGTTCGCCGCCAGCGTCCAGCGGGCCCTGGAAGGTTTCAGCCGATCACTGGCCAAGGAATTGCGCAACGGTGGCACCTTGCAGCTGATCCACGTCGGTGAAGGTGCCGAAGATCAACTGGAAGGCCCGTTGCGGTTTTTCCTCTCGCCCAAAAGCGCTTTCATTTCCGGCCAAGTGATTCGCTTGGACGCCTGCGATACCCAGGTGACGGACTGGACGCGTCCGCTGTCGGGCCGCAAGGCGCTGGTCACTGGTTCGGCACGCGGCATCGGCGCCTCGATCGCGGAAACCCTGGCCCGTGACGGTGCCGAAGTCATCCTGCTTGACGTGCCGCCGGCCAAAACCGATGTCGAAGCCCTCGCCGCTCGCCTCGGCGGGCGCAGCATAGTCCTGGACATTTGCGCCGAAGACGCCGCCGCGCAGTTGATCCAGCAATTGCCCGACGGCATCGACATCGTCGTGCCGCCGACAAGGCGGGTC
>DQGF01000003.1:5813-6050 GCA_003525045.1 Pseudomonas sp.
GACAGCATCGACATCGTCGTGCACAATGCCGGCATCACCCGGGATAAAACCCTGGCCAACATGACCCCCGAATTCTGGGACGCCGTGCTCGCCGTCAATCTCGATGCGCCGCAGGTGCTGACCAAGGCGCTGCTCGACAGCGGAACCTTGCAGGACAACGGACGGGTGATTCTGCTGGCCTCCATCAGCGGTATCGCCGGCAATCGCGGGCAAACCAACTACGCCGCGAGCAAGGCC
>DQGF01000003.1:6324-8210 GCA_003525045.1 Pseudomonas sp.
AACGCCGGCCAGGCCAACTACGCCGCGAGCAAGGCCGGACTGATCGGCCTGGCCCAGGCCTGGGCGCCGCTGTTGAATGAGCGCGGCATCAGCATCAACGCGGTGGCACCAGGATTCATCGAAACCCAGATGACCGCACACCTGCCGTTCGGTCTGCGGGAAGCCGGGCGGCGCATGAGTTCGCTGGGCCAGGGCGGCCTGCCGCAAGACGTCGCCGAGGCGGTAGCCTGGCTGGCGCAACCGGGCACCGGCGCGTTCACCGGGCAAGCCTTGCGAGTCTGTGGACAAAGTGTTTTGGGGGCTTAGGCATGATCATCGATTGGCACGTACTCAACCGCGAACCGAGCCTGCCGGAACTCTATGTGAAGGCCGCAACGCGACGCAAAATCACCGGCACTACGCTGCCCGATTCGGGTTTGCGTTGCTGGATCGATGTCGACCCAAAGCGCCTGGCGGACTATCGCAAGGTCTGCGGCTTTGCCGACAACGGTTTGCTGCCACCGACTTATCCACACATCCTGGCGTTTGCCTTGCAAATGCAATTGCTCACTGCGAAGGAATTTCCGTTTCCGCTGCTGGGGCTGATACACCTGAGCAACCGCATTCGCGTCTTGCGGCCAATGGGCGGCGTCAATCGCGCGCGGGTCAGCGTGCAAGTGCAGAACCTGCAACCCCATGCCAAGGGTGCAACGTTCGACCTGGTGACCACGCTCGACGATCAGTTGGGAGTGTTGTGGGAAGCTGAAAGCCAGATGTTGTGCCGGGGCGTCAAACTGGACGGCGAGCCTGTCGAGGAAGTATTGGCATCGACGCTGCAGCTGGCTGAGGTCACCCGCTGGAAAGCGCCGGCGGACATTGGCCGGCAATACGCCAAAGTGTCCGGCGACTACAACCCGATTCACCTGAGTGCCGTCAGCGCCAGACTGTTCGGCTTCCCGACAGCCATTGCCCACGGGTTGTGGAACAAAGCCCGGACACTCGCGGCACTGAGTGAGCATCTGCCGACGGCGAATGTCGAGATTGCGGTGCAGTTCAGGAAACCGGTGCGGTTACCCAGCGAAGTGACATTGCTGACCAGCGCGGCGGGGGCCAGTGGAGATTTCAGGCTGGTGGGTGCGGGGGATCTTGAGCATATGGTGGGGCATTGGCGGCCTGTTGCCTGAGCCGCCTACCGTCCATCGCTTGCTTTCCGAGCATCCTGCGTTGCGCGGAGCGTCGTTTATCTGGGTGGGTAGTTGGCCAGTACCCGTCCAACCGTTTCGCGTATCGCCGTGGTGCGATCAGCGGGGTTCGGGCTATGGCTGAGCATTTGTTCATCACTGCCGCGCCACACCAGTTTGCCGTCCTTGCCATCGAGCAGGTCGATCTGGATGGTCGCCACCTTGTAGCTGACGTTACGAGTCTCGTTGTACATCGGCCCGCCCCAGTAGCCGTTCCATGGGTCACCCCAACCGCCGCCGTAATTGGTGGTCACTTGTTGCTGGCGCTCTTCGACGATCAGGTAGGTCTGCACGCTCAAGTCACCCCGGGTGCCGGGGGCGGCCGGACGCAGGCCGCGCTGATCGAGTTGATCGGCAACCGATTGGCGCACCCGTTGTTCAGTCAGGTCGCTCTTGATCCGTGGGTCATCGGGGCGATATTGCAGGGCGGGTTCTTTCCAACTCCAGCTGCGATAGGCGGAGAAGTCGCGGCTGGCATCAAAGTCATGATTGACCTGGGTGGCGCAGGCGCTTAGCAGCGCGGCCACTGCCACTAAAGCGAGATGGCGGAACATGATAGTTCTCCGGTTGAAGACATGAACCTGCAAAAGGCTTCTTGACCAGGAAGCTAATTAGGAGGATACGCCGACATTGCCTTTTCTACAGCCTCCCGTATGGCGTCGGTCC
>DQGF01000003.1:8514-10316 GCA_003525045.1 Pseudomonas sp.
TCCCGTATGGCGTCGGTCCGCGCGCTCTGGCTGCCCCGGTTGCTGGTTTCGGCGCTGGCACTCCACACCGGCTGACCGCTTTGGGCATCGAACAGATCCACCTGCACCACCACGACCTGTTCCTGGTAGGTTCGAACGATCGGCACCGTGTTGTACATACCATAACCGCTGCCATAGCGGTCGTAGCCGCCATAACCACCATACCCGCCGCCGTAGTACCCGTAGTCATCCCGAACCTGCCGCAGGCGGGTTTCCAGGCGCAGGTCGGCGCTGACAAACAAGTCCGCAGGGCGATTGTCATGCAGCGGGCGCAAGCCGCGCTGATCCAGAGCATTGCTGACAGCTTCGGCGACCTGCGCCGAGTCCGCCCAGACGGTACCGGGCGGCAGGTGCCCATTGAGCCAGGCCCAACTGCGGTAGCGTCCATAATCGCGCGGTGGCGCCGGGTAGGCGCTGCGGTCGAAGGTGTTGGCCGCCTGAGGCGGCGCCGGCGGCAAGGGCTTGGATGTCGCCACATAAGGATTGCTGCCCTGACAGGCCGCCAACCCCAGACAGATCACCAGTAACCCTGAACGACTTTTCATTTTGCGCTCCGATCAGACCGGCCGACAGATCCAGTGCAAGTAGCGCCCAAGCCCGGCAAAGCTTGGGTGGCGACGGTAGGCCAGCTCCATTTCGAGCAAGTCCACCCGTTCGGCTCGGGCCTGGAATTCCACCGGCATGTAATCGTGGAAAACCCGTACCCCACTCTGTGTTTCGACCCGCCACAGCCCTTCAAGTTGCGCCGCCAGTTCACGCGGATCAAGGGGTTGCTGCGGGGTCAGGCTCTGTTTCTCGCCGGCCATGTCGTTCTTGCGCATCTTGCGGAAGTGCCCCTTGAGCAGATTGCGGTAGATCAGCGCATCGCGGTTGTAGAAGGCCAGGGATAACCAACCTTCAGGTTCAGTCAACTGATGCAGAACCGGCAGGATCGCATGGGGTTCGGCGAGCCATTCCAGCACGGCGTGGCACAGCACCAGGTCGTAGCGCTCGGTGAGTTGACCGAGCAGCTCTTGCCAGGGCGCCTGTATGAACGTCGCCGTCTGCCCGGCGTCGGCGAAGCGCTGGCGGGCACCTTCAAGCATCGGCTCGGCGGGTTCGGCCAGCGTGACCTGATGACCGCGTTGAGCCAGCCACAACGACATGTGGCCCAGGCCGGCACCAATGTCGAGGACACGCAATGGCCGGTCCGGCAGGGTTTCGGCCAGATCGGCCTGAAGCACGGCCAGCCGGATCGCACCTTTGGCACCGCCATAGATTTTTTCGGCAAAGCGGGTTGCCAGTTGATCGAAATGACGGTCACTCATCAGCTGAACCTCCGTTCACTGTCGGCGAGCTTGCTGCGCACCACTTCATTCATGTCCAGCCCCAACTCGCTGCACAGCAGCAACAGATAGAGCACGATATCGCCGACTTCCTGCCCGGCGTGGGCCAGTTTGTCCGCCGGCAGCTGACGCGACTGGTCTTCGGTCAGCCACTGGAAGATCTCCACCAGCTCGGACATCTCCACGCTCGCGGCCATGGCCAGGTTTTTCGGGCTGTGAAATTGCCGCCAGTCATTGTGGTCACGGATGGCGTGCAGGCGTTCGGTCAGTTCAACAAGGTTCATCGGGCTCTCCTGAAGGCGTATAGCTTCGGGGGGATGGCCGGGGATGGCAAGAGGCGTTAGCCCCTGTAGGAGCGAGCTTGCTCGCGAAGGACTTGAGAGCAACACGTTTATCCTGGATGAACGCGTTATCGTTAACGTCCTTCGCGAGCAAGCT
>DQGF01000003.1:10619-11078 GCA_003525045.1 Pseudomonas sp.
CAAGCTCGCTCCTACAGGGGGTTCCTCAACAGAGCGGAATCTTTGCGTCATACTCAAACGATCCCGGCATCAGGGAACTCGCCACTGTGTTCATTGGCCCAAGGCTCAACCACTTCAACAGGACGTTCACGACATGCAGGTAGAAAGTTTTTTCGAATGGCTCGGCCAGGTACTCGGCTCGATCATCCGGTTCATCGTTGACGGCCTTAGCGGCCTGTTCAATCTGTTGAGTCAAGCCGGCAGCAACTTCGTCGAAGGACTGTCCCGGGCGCTGGGCATGGACGCGTCGATCATCAGCATCATCGCGTTGATCCTGGGGTTGATGCTGTTGTGGTCGGCGATTCGCGCCTTCATGAGTGCGTCAATCATCATGGGGATTATCTGGTTGCTGCTGGGGCTTTGGTTGTTGAGCTGGATTATTCACTGACACCACCATTCCCTTGTGGGAGCGAGCCTGCT
>DQGF01000003.1:11396-21317 GCA_003525045.1 Pseudomonas sp.
CGCGAAGACGGAGTGTCAGGCGACATCAATATCGGCTGGACCGCCGCCTTCGCGAGCAGGCTCGCTCCCACAATGGATCACTGCGGATTCAGATGTATCGCTACAATGCCCGCTCCCCCAAGGAGCCTGCATGTCCAACCTGATCGCCGACTGGCGCGACCGCCCTACCCATCGTAGGGTCTGGGCGCTCGCCGCGCCCATGATTCTGTCGAACATTTCCGTACCGCTGGTGGCACTGGTCGACAGTACGGTCATCGGTCACCTGCCCCACGCCCATCAACTGGGTGCGGTCGCGGTCGGGGCCAGCCTGTATACCTTTCTTGCCTGGGCCATGGGTTTTCTGCGCATGGGCTCCACCGGCTTCGCCGCCCAGGCGGCGGGGCGCGGAGACGGCGCAGCGTTGCGGCAAATTTTGTTGCAGGGCTTGCTGCTGGCCATGGGATTGGCCGTTGTCCTGGGCGCGCTGGGCGTGCCGTTGAGCGGTGTTGCGCTGCACTTTATGCAACCCTCGGCCGAACTGGATCAACTGACCCGCGAATTTTTCCACACGCGGCTGTTCGGCCTGCCGGCGGCGCTGGCCAGTTATGCGCTGGTCGGCTGGTTCCTGGGCACCCAGAACGCTCGGGCACCACTGGCGATTCTGCTGAGCACCAACCTGGTCAACATTGCCTTGAACCTGTGGTTCGTCCTCGGGCTGGAATGGGGCGTGGTGGGCGCTGCCCGGGCTTCGGTGATCGCCGAATGGACTGGCGCACTGATCGGTCTGCTGATGACCCGAAAAGCCCTGCGCGCCTACCCTGGGCACATCGCCTGGGCCGCGCTGGCGCTGTGGCAGAGTTGGCGACCGCTGTTGGCGGTCAACCGCGACATCTTCATCCGTAGCCTGGTTCTGCAATCGGTGTTTTTTCTCATCACCGTGCAAGGCGCGCGACTGGGCGATGCCACGGTCGCCGCCAACGCATTGCTGCTCAACGGCCTGCTGCTGACGGCCCATGCGCTCGACGGATTGGCCCACGCCGTGGAGGCCCTTTGCGGGCACGCCATCGGCGCTCGCGATCGGGACGCCCTGCGCCGCTCGTTGGTGGTGGCCTGTGGTTGGTCGTTGCTGGCGAGCCTGGGCTTTGCCGCGCTGTTTCTGTTCGCCGGCCATCTGTTCATCGAGATGCAGACCAACATTCAAAGCGTGCGCGACACCGCGTTCATCTACCTGCCTTACCTCGCCGCCCTGCCGCTGATTGCGGTCTGGAGTTACCTGCTCGACGGTCTGTTCATCGGTGCCACTCGCGCCCGGGAAATGCGCAACGGCATGCTACTGACGATGATTCTGTTACTGCCGTTTGCCTGGGCGCTGCGAGACTTGGGCAACCATGGCCTGTGGATAACGTTCCTGTGGTTCATGGCCTTGCGCAGTTTGACCCTTGGCGCAATTGCCTGGTTTCTGCGCAAGAATGACGGCTGGTTCACAGGCCCGACTCACTGACCCGGCGCGGCCGTGACGAATGCCGTGGTCAGGGTTGATCGGTCTGCCATCGGTCGCGCAGGCTGTCGAGACGCTCCTGCTGAGTCAGTCCCGACAAAGGCAGCACCAGCGAAGCGCGGGGGTATTGCAAGCGCAGCCATAACCAACCATCGAGCACCGAACGTTCGTCGAAACCCAGCGCCAACCCTTCCTGCATATGCGACCACTGGCTGTTGTAATCGGTCCCGGTGGATTGGCTCCAGAGCCAGGCGTGTTGTTCCAGCAGACAGGTTTGCAGTTTTTCCCGTTGACCGGGGCTCAGACCTTCTTCGACCGCTAACGGGCTGACGGCAAGCCCCGGATTGTGCAACTGCTGCCAGCCCTGACAGCCGATCGCGCGGTCAGCCCAAGTCCCGCCGAACCAGTGCAACTGACTGATCGGCCCCAGCCAGCGACTCAGCTCTGTGGCATCGCAGGCATCGAAAAAGTAACTGGCCGTGTTGGGATTGTAATAGTTCAACAAGGCGCGGTAATGCACGCCGATCGTGACCGTGAGCATACGGCGCAAATGCGCCAGCAGCTGCGACGGCGGTGCCTCACTGACCATCAGCAGTCCACGCCAGTTGTGCGCCTCGCGGTAGCACAGCTCGGCTAGCGTCGGGCATGAGCCAAGGTCGACCAGAACCGGGCCGTGTTCGCGCGACGCATGCAGCTCCGTGTTCTCGAACAACCAGAACCACTGCGCATGGGCAAACGTCTGCCGCAGTGTTGCCCCCGCCAGTGGCGCACCCGGCACATCCAGCAATAGCCATTGCGGGCTCGCGGCAATCATGCCGCACCGCTCCGGCCAAACCGCGTCGCCGCCCGGCAAGTGCAGAAAGTCTGAGTGCAAGGCGTGAAACTACCGCCACCCGGCAGCATGCACAGCAACATCAAGGGCTCGCCGGAGCGCAGCATTCGGAGCAAGCCTTCGTCGGGCGGACTATCGTCTGTCGCGCTGGGTACCTCAGTCTCTTCGACAGCCTTTGGCACATGAAGATATCCGGTAATAAGCGGCTGATCCGGGTCGCCCTCGATAAAGCTCACCACCACCTCGACGCCTTCGGTCAACGGCGAAGCAGTCGCACTGCCCAGTTCAGTTGCCAACGGCAACCAACAGTGGCTGGGCGTCGCGCCCTCGCCTTGGTAGAGCCAGTCGAATTGCACGGCAATCGGCCTGGACGGATCCGGTCGAGACTCTTCAACATCGACCACCCAGGCCCGTTGCAGGCTGTGCATTCTTGGTTTCGCTGCGCAATGGGGCGACACCAAAGGCGCTTCCCAGTGAATCGCGCGGATCTGATTGCTGTAGGGGGTCAGTGGGTCCTGGCTCCCCTGATGTTCGATGTGGGTCAACAGCCAGAGATGGTTGCAGTTGGCAATCGGATGGCCGGACAGCGAAATCAATTGACCGCTGCGCAGCGTCGTCAGGTCCGTATGGCCTTCGGCACTCTGCGCGGTTCGTTGCCCCTGAAGCTGGAACCGCCGCACCGCCGGTTGCTCGCTGTCGACCCGAAAATCCGCCAGTTCGCCAAGGCGAAAATGCGTCTGACCATCACCGAAAACCACGCAGTGCCCACGTGCGTGGTGCTCGAAATGGAAGTTAAGCCGTTCCTGAGCGCACAGGCGCTGGAGAAATTGCAGGTCCGATTCCCGGTACTGCGTGCAGAAATCACGGGGCGGGTAATTGCCGCTCAGCTCGAAACGCCGCTCCTTGTCGACAATGCCATGCTCCCTGAGCACCTGACTGAGGATCTGCGGCACCGAGCGGGCGCTGAAGATTCGCTGGCTGAAGCGCTGGGAAAGGCACGCCAGCCTCGGCCCCAGCCGCACGCGGCAGAGTCGGGTAGTCGGACCATGGTCACGCTGGACGAGTTCTTGCAGTTGTCCATGGATGGCGTTTCCCGCGGGTCCGAAGTGCAAAGAGACCGGTCGGTACAGCAAGCTGGCAAGGTCGAGCGTCGGGTCATCTATCAGCAGATCCACATCGAATACAAAAAGCTCGCTGATGGCTTCTCTGCCGCTGAAGGCCAAGACTTCGAAGGAGTCGGACATACCTGCTACATCCAGACGAAATGAAGGCTCGTTGACTGGATCGAACATCGGCGATTCTCTACAGGAGGGGCGGCCGGGGATTCTCGCCGAGAGACATGACCGAGTAGAGTGCCGAAGTACAACTTAGGAAATGGCCTACGCGAAAAGAGGACGATATGGCGTTTATAGCCAGGAGCGCGGGAAATTCCGATTGAAAACGGAGAATCGTCCCACCGGGTCATCTGAAATTTCCGCAGCATACGGAAACTTTTCTGACAACCTGGTGAGAACGACGACTTACATCAAGAGGACAGGTAAGACGAACGGGTCAGTCCCAGACGCAGGGCGTCGAGGAACTGAGTGCGCTCGGCGGCGGTGATGCGGGCACTGGCGCACTTGTCGCGGTAGTGGGTCATCAGCTCTTCCGGCGACAAGTGCACGTAGCGCAGCATGTCTTCGATGGTGTCGTGGGTTTCGATACCCGCGTGGTACACACTGCCGTCGGCATTCTGGTAGATGTTCACCGAGTCGGTGTCACCAAACAGGTTGTGCATGTCGCCGAGAATTTCCTGATAGGCGCCCACCAGGAAGATGCCCAACAGGTAGTCTTCGCCTTCGTTCAAACCGTGTACCGGCAAGCTGGTTTCGATGCTCTGCTCGTCAACGTATTGCTTGATCTTGCCGTCGGAGTCGCAGGTCAGATCCTGCAGCACAGCACGGCGCATCGGTTCTTCGTCGAGACGGTGCAGCGGCAGGATCGGCAGCACCTGGCCGATGGCCCAGGTGTCCGGCAGGCTCTGGAATACCGAGAAGTTGCAGATGTACTTGTCGGCCAGCTTGTCGTTGAGTTCGTCGAGCACCTGACGATGGGAACGCTGACGAGCCTTCAACGAGTTGTGCAGGCGACGGCACACAGCGAAGTAGCATTGCTCGGCCAGGGCTTTTTCGGCCAGGGTCAGCTTGCCATCGGCGTATTGGGTCGCGATGTCGCTCATGTAGTGCGTGGCGCGCCAGTAGGTTTCGGTGACCATCTCGATGTCGGTCGGACCCAGCAGGTCCACCAGCCACTGCACGGTTTCCGGCAGCGCTTCCTTGTTCTCGATCTGCGGTACGTCGTCGTTGTGCTTTTCGACGTCAGTTACCTGCACCACCAGCATGGCGTGGTGCGCCGTCAGGGAGCGACCGCTCTCGGAGAAAATGTTCGGGTGCGGCAGGCTCTGCGCGTCGCAGAACTCCTTGAGCATCCCGACCACGACACCGGCGTAATCGTCCATGTCGTAGTTGATCGAGCTGGCGTTGCGCGAGTGAGTACCGTCGTAGTCGACACCCAGGCCGCCACCGACGTCGATGTGATCCACCGGCAGGCCGAGGTTGCGCAGTTCGCCGTAGTAACGAATCGCTTCCTTGAAGCCGTGCTGGTAGTCCGCCAGGTTGGCGATCTGCGAACCCATGTGGAAGTGCAGCAGGCGAATGCCCTGATCCAGGCCAGCCGCGCGGAAACGCTCGACCACCGACAGCAGTTGCGCCGCCGACAGACCGAACTTGGATTTCTCGCCACCGGTGTCCGCCCACTTGCTCGACGCCAGGGACGACAGACGCACGCGCAGGCCTACCTGAGGCTTGACCTTGAGCGAGGCGGCTTCTTCGATCACCAGGGCAACTTCGGATTCTTTTTCGATCACGATGAACACGTTATGGCCAAGCTTCTGACCCATCAGCGCCAGACGGATGAACTCGCGGTCCTTGTAACCGTTGCAAACGATGGTGCCACCCTTCGGTGCCAGGGCCAGCACGGCCAGCAGCTCAGGCTTGGAGCCGGCTTCCAGGCCGATGGACACGTCTTGGGTCGCGATGATGTTCTCGATCACCGCTTCTTGCTGGTTTACCTTGATCGGGTACAGCGCGGTGTACTTGCTCTGGTATTCAAGGCGCTCGATGTTGGCGTCGAAGGCGCCGGTCAGCTGACGCACGCGGTCTTGCAGAATGTCAGGAAAACGCACCAGCAATGGCAAGGACAAGCCGCTCTTGCGCAGCTGGTCGACTTGCTCGAACAGGTCGATAGGCGAACTGGTCGGACCGTTCGGACGAACTTCGACGCGACCGGCGTCATTGATCGCGAAATACCCGGCCCCCCAATGGCGAATCCCGTAAACACTGCGGCTGTCCGCAACTGTCCATTGGCTGCCATCGTCTTTGCGTGTGCGTCGTACGGACATTGAAGTCCCCTATAAAGAAGTCATAGAGCGTCGCCTGGGTTCAGGCCGGCGCAGTCTAAAGAATGAAAATGACGGTTCGTCAACGAGGGATAGACCTCGCTGACCGCAGTGAGTTTAGAAACCGGTCAGAACAGGCTCTGTGAAAACCATGTAGGCGACGTCAGACCTGATGTCAGGACCGGATCAAGCCGCGGGTGGGTTTCACAGAGTCTGCTAGCCGCCGGACTTCTTCGCCTTGAAACCGTGCTTGATCAGTTCGGCCAAGAGTAGCTCGACATGATCGCCCTGGATTTCAATGATCCCGTCTTTCAACGCTCCACCGGTGCCGCAACGCTTCTTCAACGTGGTCGCCAAGTCCTTGAGCGCGTCTTCGGCCAACGGCACGCCGGTGATGGTGGTCACCGTTTTGCCGCCACGGCCCTTGCTTTCGCGACGCACGCGAGCGATGCCGTCGCCGGCCGGGATAACGGTCTGTTTGCAGATGCAGGCGTCCACCGGTTTACTGCAGTCCGGGCAATGACGACCTGCGTCGGTGGAAAATACCAGGCCACCAAGGGCGGCGAAGGATGCGGCTTTTTTGGCCACCGGCAATCCTCTTGGGAGGACAAAGACTGGTCGCGGCAGGAGCCATCGACCGCGAAGCCCCACTCAGGCAGGGGCAGCGCTACTGAAACGGTACATCTCTTGTAGGAGCGAAGCTTGCTCGCGATGGACGTCAACGATAACGCGTGGCATCAGACAGCACGTGTCGTTCATGCGTCCTTCGCGAGCAAGCTTCGCTCCTACACGGTACACCCCTGTAGGAGCAGAGCTTGCTCGCGATGGACGTCAACGATAACGCGCGGCATCAGACAGCACGTGCCGTTAATGCGTCCTTCGCGAGCAAGCTTCGCTCCTACAAAAAAGCAAAGCCGGTTCAGTTTGAAAAGGTCGCGCAGTGTAACGGCAAAAAGCCGACTTGCTAAGAGCCAATCGGCGCCAATTTATGCCTCTTTTGCGACGCCATCTCCACGAGCCCGGAGATAGCGCTTCAGCGCAGCCAGAGAGTCCGGGCAATAAGGCTTTTGCTGGATTTCCAGCATCACCTGATCAATGGGAATAAAGCGCGCTTCGAGCACTTCCTCCGGCTGCAGGATCAAGGGACCGTCCCACACCGCCGAAAACGCCGAACACCACAGGCGATTACCGGTGTCCTCGAAGAAAAAGTGGTCATGGGCAATCAGTTCAACGCCGCTCACTCCCAGTTCTTCTTCCAGCTCCCGGGCCGCCGACTCGGCGTAGGTTTCAGTGGCAAGCACCATGCCCCCCGCCGCCACGTCCCAAAAACCGGGATAAATCGCTTTGCTCAGGGTGCGCCGATGCACGCAGAGTTCACCGGCGCAATTGAACAGCATGATGTAAGTGCCGCGCCCGATCAGCCCGCGTTCGCGCAGCTCGGAGCGGACCAGGGCACCGAGCAGGTTGTCCTGCTCGTCGACCCAGGCGATCTGTTCGGCATCCGAGGCCGCGCGATGGGCGGCCTCGCGCAGGCTATCTATAGAACTATCAACCATGACTCAGCCCTGATTGAGCAACTGACGCAAATCGATGACTGCGGCGTTGGCCCGGGAGATGTAATTGGCCATGACCAGCGAGTGGTTGGCCAGCACGCCGAAGCCGCTGCCATTGAGGATCATCGGGCTCCAGACCGGTTCTTGCGAGGCTTCCAGCTCACGAATGATCTGGCGCACGCTGACCGTGGCGTTCTTCTTGGCCAGTACGTCGGCGAAGTCGACTTCGATGGCGCGCAGCAGATGGGACAGTGCCCAGGCCTGGCCGCGGGCTTCGTAGAACACGTTGTCGATCTGCATCCAAGGAGTTTCGACAATTTCTTCGTCGACCTGCGGCACCTGACCCGGCGCGACGATTTCGGTTTTCAGCGCGGTGTTGAGCTTGACCCGACCAACGCTGGCCGACAGCCGTTGCGACAGCGAACCCAGACGGGTGCCGACATCGCCCAGCCAGTTGTTCAGGTTGTCGGCGCGGGCGTAGAACAATGCACTTTTCTGACTCGGATCGGACAAGCGTGCCTGATACCGGCTCAGGGATTTGATCCCCTCCTGATACTCAGACTCACTGGATGGCAGCACCCAGCTTTTGTTGTCGAAGTTGAAACGCGGCTCGGCCTTGGCCAGGTCGGCGTCTTCGGTGGACTGCGACTGGGAACGGGCGAAGTCCTTTCGCAGCGCACGGCTCAGATCACGGACCTGGACCAGCACGCCATATTCCCAGCTCGGCGTGTTATCCATCCACAGGCCTGGAGGGAAACGGTCGTTGGAAATATAACCACCCGGTTTGGTCAGCAATGTATCAGCGACGGTCTTGAGGGTTTCCACCGTGGTATAGCCGATGACCATCTGCTTGCCTTCTTTCTCGGCAGCCACCTGGGCATTTTGTTGAACCGGGAACAGCGCAGGTTCCTGGCTCCAGTACCAGCCCAGCGCAATCGCAACCAGCAGGTAAAGGCCGATCAGAGTGGCCAGCGCCCGGCTGAACAACAGGCCACCAAAATAACTGCGGGTGGCCGATCTCGGTTCAGCGGCACGTTCAGGCGCGCTGCCCGCGCGGTTCTTCCAGTCCAGCATGGCGATATCCTTTCAATCACTTGAGTTCATCGGTTCGACCACAACCCTACGCCATCGTGCCTCGTTTGCCGCGCAATAAATCCGGTACAAGCGACAAGCCACGCGACGAGCGCGATCGAGCGGCCACTATAAATGAAGCACAGCCGCCAGCCTATCCGACCAGTCGGCCAGAAACTGAATCAGGTCGCTTTGCAGATTATTGACGTGGGACACTCATGCCATTGAAAAGTGGTGCTAGCATAGAGCCACCAGTCGACCTCAGCATGCACCCTCACTAGTAGTCAGGATATGACCGAGCCAGAAGACCCCAGCCGTGAGCGCCTCAAGCACCACTTTGCCCAGCGGGTCATTCATCAGGCACGTCAAATTCTTGAGATATGGCAGCGCCTGCAACGCAGTGAGTGGTCCAACACCGACTTATCGGAACTGAGCGAGGCCAACCTGCGCCTGCTGCGTTTCGCCGAGCGCTTCGAACAACCGGAACACACCCGGCTGGCGCGCCACATCGGCCAGTCGCTGGAAGCTGTCGACGCCAATCGCGGACGCCTGAGCAGTGGCCTGATCACTGACCTCAATCGCTTGATGCAGCGCCTGTCGCGCACGGGCCTGCGCCACGGCGATCAGCTCGAACAAACTTTCCTGCCGCCACTGCGCAAGCCGATCTACGTAATGTTGCAGGATCACGACCGTGCCGAGCGCCTGGCCCAGCAGCTGGAGTTTTTCGGGCTCAGCGCCCAATCCCTGGATAGCGTGGCGGCGTTTCGCTCGTCGATGGTCGAGCGCTTGCCCGCGGCGATCGTCATGGACGTGGACTTCAGCGGTGCCGGTATCGGCCTGAAACTGGCCGCCGAAGCCCAGATCGGTCTGGATGAACCGTTACCGCTACTGTTTTTCAGCCTGCAGGAAACCGACACCCCTACCCGCCTCGCCGCGGTGCGCGCCGGTGGCCAGGAGTTCCTGACCGGCACCCTGGAGGCGTCGAGTCTGCTGGAGAAAATCGAAGTCCTGACCTGCGTCGCCCAGTACGAACCGTATAAAGTGCTGATTATCGATGACTCCCGCGCCCAGGCGTTGCACACCGAACGCTTGCTCAACAGCGCAGGGATCATCACGCGGACCCTGATCGAGCCGATCCAGGCGATGGCCGAGCTGGCAGACTTTCAGCCGGACCTGATCATCCTCGACATGTATATGCCAGCCTGCACCGGTACTGAACTGGCCAAGGTGATCCGCCACAATGATCGTTACGTCAGCGTGCCGATCATTTACCTGTCCGCCGAAGACGATCTGGACAAGCAGCTCGACGCCATGAGCGAGGGCGGCGACGACTTCCTGACCAAACCGATCAAGCCCCGGCACCTGATCACTACCGTGCGCAACCGTGCCGCGCGGGCGCGTAACCTGAAAGCGCGGATGGTTCGCGACAGCCTCACCGGGCTGTACAACCATACCCACATCCTGCAATTACTCGAAGACTGCAGCTTCCGCGCCCGCCGCGAAAGCAAGCCGCTGAGCTTTGCGATGCTCGACATCGACCACTTCAAACGGG
>DQGF01000015.1 GCA_003525045.1 Pseudomonas sp.
GCCTTCGCCGGCAAGCCTGGCTCCTACAGGATCGCGTTGTGTCATTAAACCTTTCGCATGCTGTCGTGGTCACTGAAAGAAGACTTTCAGAGCGCACACGGCCGGTATGGGAACCTTCCCCGACTTCGCAAAACACTGGTTCACCGCTCGCGGCTGGAAGCCGTTCGCCTTTCAGAAACAAGTGTGGGCTGCGGTCAAAAACGGACAGTCCGGGTTGCTGCATGCCAGCACCGGCGCCGGTAAAACCTATGCTGTGTGGTTTGGTGCACTCAATCGCTTCGCTCGCTCCACCCCTTCTGTCGATAAACCTCGCAAACGCAAGCCGGTCGCCGAACCACTGACGGTCCTGTGGATAACCCCCATGCGCGCCTTGGCCGCCGATACCGCCCGCGCGCTGGAAGCGCCGCTGGACGACTTGCAGATACCCTGGAGCATTGGCCTGCGCACCGGCGATACCAGCAGCAGCGAACGTGCACGGCAAAGCCGACGCCTGCCCACCGCGCTGATCACGACCCCCGAAAGCCTGACCCTCATGCTCGCCCGAGCCGATGCGCACACCGCGCTGTCGACCTTACGCATGGTGGTGGTCGACGAATGGCACGAATTGCTCGGCAACAAACGCGGCGTGCAACTGCAATTGGCCCTCGCCCGCCTACGCCGCTGGCACCCGGGGTTGATCGTCTGGGGCGTTTCCGCAACGCTGGGTAATCAGGCCCACGCCGAACAGGTATTAATCCCACAGGGCGGTGGTATCAGCGTTCAGGGCCAAACCTCCAAGACTTTAAGGGTCGACACGCTGCTGCCGCCCGCCCTCGAACGGTTTCCCTGGGCCGGCCACATCGGCTTGAACATGTTGCCGGCGGTCGTTGCCGAGATCGAATCCAGCCCCAGCAGCCTGGTGTTCACCAACACTCGTGCGCAATCGGAAATCTGGTTCCTGGCGCTGCTCGAGGCTCGCCCCGACTGGGCCGGCTTGATCGCCCTGCATCACAGCTCGTTGTCCCGGGATACCCGCGACTGGGTCGAGCGGGCGCTCAAGGACGGTCAGCTCAAAGCCGTGGTGTGCACCTCAAGCCTGGACCTTGGCGTGGACTTCCTGCCGGTGGAACGGGTCCTGCAAATCGGCTCGGCCAAAGGCGTGGCGCGGCTGATGCAGCGTGCTGGCCGTTCCGGCCATGCGCCGGGCCGGGTTTCGCGGGTGACGCTGGTGCCGACGCACAGCCTGGAATTGATCGAAGCCGCAGCGGCACAGGACGCGGTGGCGCAACGTCGGATTGAACCCCGGGAGTCGCCGCACAAGCCGCTGGATGTGCTGGTTCAGCACCTGGTGAGCATGGCATTGGGCGGCGGGTTTCTACCCGATGAGTTGTATGAAGAAGTGCGCGGGGCTTGGGCTTATCGTGATCTCACAACGGAGGATTGGACCTGGGCTCTGGCTTTCGTACGCCACGGCGGGCTTTCTCTGACCGCCTATCCGGACTATCGCCGGGCCGAACCCGATGAATACGGTGTCTGGCGCGTACCGGATGCACGATTGGCCCGACGGCATCGCATGAGCATCGGCACCATCGTCAGCGACGCGAGCATCCAGTTGAAGTTCTGGAGCAAGGGCGGCGGTGGCAAGCAGTTAGGCAGTGTCGAAGAAGGCTTTATCGCAAGGCTCAAGCCCGGCGACGGTTTTCTCTTTGCCGGACGCTTGCTGGAGTTGGTCCGGGTGGAAAACATGACCGCTTATGTCAAACGCAGTGCCACGAAAAAAGCCGCAGTGCCACGCTGGAATGGCGGGCGCATGCCATTGTCCAGCGAGTTGGCGCACGCGGTGGTTGCGCGCTTCAGTGCGGCCGATCAGGGCACATTTATCGGCCCTGAAATGCAGGCCCTGCGCCCGTTATTAGCGGTACAAAAACGCTGGTCCGGATTGCCCACCGAGACCAGCCTGCTGGCCGAAGCGCTGAAATCCCGCGAAGGCTGGCACCTTTTCCTCTACCCTTTTGCCGGGCGCCAGGTGCATTTGGGGCTGGCGAGCCTGCTGGCGTGGCGGGTCAGTCAACAGCAGGCAGTGACGTTTTCCATTGCAGTCAACGATTATGGTCTGGAACTGCTCAGCGCCACTGACGTCGACTGGTCCGAGCACCTCAATCCCGAACTGTTGAGCCCTGA
Organism: Pseudomonas sp.; assembly: GCA_003525045.1. Lineage (GTDB taxonomy): Bacteria > Pseudomonadota > Gammaproteobacteria > Pseudomonadales > Pseudomonadaceae > Aquipseudomonas. The sequence continues at coordinate 2,161 of DQGF01000015.1, forward strand.
ATATTTGTTGAAGGACGTCCTCGCCAGCCTGAATGCCGGTGAGCTGGCGTTGCGCCGCTTTCGGGAAATCGCGCGCATCGCCGGGCTGGTGTTTGCCGGCTATCCGGGCGCGCCGAAAAGCACGCGTCAGGTTCAGGCTTCGAGCAGTTTGTTCTTTGAAGTATTTAAACAATACGACGCCGAAAATCTGCTGCTGACTCAGGCCGGGGAAGAAGTCCTACGAGAGGAATTGGATATTCGTCGCCTGGAACAGACGCTGGAGCAGCTCAATCGATTGAAACTTGACCTGCATCACATCAAACGCCCAACGCCCCTCGGGTTTCCATTACTGGTGGAGCGCATGCGCGAAAGCATGAGTTCGGAAAAACTCGCCGATCGCATCAGACGCATGGTCAGCGATCTCGAGAAAACCGCCGAAACAGGGAAAGCCTGATGAGTACGCCCTATCCGGTCCGTCTGGCGGGTGAAGAGCTCTGGTTGTTGCCAGAAAAGGCTATCTATTGGCCAGCGCAACAGGCTTTGTTGATCGCCGATGTGCATTTCGGCAAGGCCGCCGCTTATCGGAGCCTCGGCCAACCGGTGCCTCAGGGAACCACCGCCAGCAATATCGCCGTGTTGAACGAGTTGCTGGCAGCCCTGCCCTGCAGGCAGCTGATTTTTCTCGGGGACTTTCTGCATGGTCCCTGCTCCCACGCGAAAGCCACGCTAAGCGCTTTATCCGAGTGGCGAGAGCAACATCGCGACCTGCCCATGACGCTGATTCGCGGCAACCATGACAAGCGCGCCGGTGACCCGCCCGCTTCGCTGAATATTCGTGTGGTGCCTGAGCCTTTGCTGCTGGGACCGTTCGCCTTGCAGCACGAGCCTGTCCCACATTCGAGTCGGCACGTGCTGGCCGGGCATGTACACCCGGTCTACCGGCTGAATGGTCGAGGTCGTCAGAGCCTGCGGCTGGCGTGTTTCAGGCTCGGCATGGAAGTCAGCTTGCTACCGGCCTTCGGTGCGTTCACCGGTGGCTTTCAGGTCGAGCGGGACGACAGCTGTCGGATTTTTGTTATCGGCGATAACGAAATATGGCCAGTCGGCCTGTAGGAGCGAGCTTGCTCGCGAAAAACCCGAGCTCCCCGCGGGGTGTCAGGCTTGCCGCGTTATCGTTGACGACCATCGTCGGAACGCCGCCTGGAACAAGCTCGCTCCTACAGGTGATCAGACAACAGGCGCGGGAGGCGGCTCATCCGGGAGGGTGGGTTCTCCGGGTTCTGTCGGTTGTTCGTTGGGGGTATCGGGATCGGGCTGACCGGGGATGCCCCCTGCCATGATTGGAGGGTGTGCCAACAAGGACCAGGCCATCACGCCAACCTGATTGGGCTCTAGCCTTGCCAGTTCGGCACTAATTCGCGGATCGATCTTCATGGGACACTCCTCAGCAATGGCCTCGTCCGCTGTACGCGAACCGGGCAGTACACCCAATAGAGTGTCTACCCGCTGAAGAATTCCCGCTGACCGTCCGATGGCACGAATCAGGTGCGTGGCAGAGTGACGCCGCGCTGGCCCTGATACTTGCCGCCACGGTCTTTGTAGGAGACTTCGCACTCTTCGTCGGATTCGAAAAACAGCATCTGAGCCACGCCTTCATTGGCGTAGATTTTCGCCGGCAGCGTGGTGGTGTTGGAAAACTCCAGGGTCACATGCCCTTCCCACTCAGGCTCGAGCGGCGTCACGTTGACGATAATGCCGCAACGAGCGTAGGTGCTTTTACCCAGGCAGATGGTCAGCACGTTGCGCGGGATACGGAAGAATTCCACGGTGCGTGCCAGGGCGAAGGAGTTCGGCGGGATGATGCAGACGTCGCTCTTGACGTCGACGAAGCTCTTCTCGTCGAAGTTCTTCGGATCAACGGTCGCCGAATTGATGTTGGTGAACACTTTGAATTCATCGGCGCAGCGCACGTCGTAGCCGTAGCTCGACACACCGTAGGAAATCACTCGCTCGGCGCCTTCGCCGCGTACCTGGCGCTCGACGAAGGGTTCGATCATGCCGTGCTCTTGCGCCATGCGGCGAATCCACTTGTCCGATTTGATGCTCATGGCGGTGTCCTGAATAGCGAGGTGGAAAAATTCTGTCCGGCATCTTACCGGGGCGCGCCGTCGGGTTCAAAGTCCGAGGCACAATTCTCGGCGCCCGCCCCGTAATTTAAGGACCTGCGCCGCAATGCAATGCACCGTCAGTCATGAAAACAGAGAAACCTTCGCAAGAAACATTGGCACGTTCCGGAAAAAGGGTTAAGGTGGCGCCACTGTGCTGCTTGTGTCACTGAGAATCTCTACACGATATGTTGAATTTCGATCCAACCATCTACAAGAATTTTTCCTGCTCTTTGCACTCAGTCTCGGCCAGGGTTCTTCCTGCGTCGCAGTTATCTTTGTTCAAGGAGTTACACCATGTCTAATCGCCAAACCGGTACCGTTAAGTGGTTCAACGATGAAAAAGGCTTCGGCTTCATCACTCCACAATCCGGTGACGACCTGTTCGTTCACTTCAAAGCTATCCAATCCGACGGCTTCAAAAGCCTGAAAGAAGGCCAACAGGTTTCTTTCATCGCTACCCGCGGTCAGAAAGGCATGCAAGCTGAAGAAGTTCAAGTTATCTAACTTGTACTTGCTTTAGTAAAAGGCCCCGCCCTCAAAAGCGGGGCTTTTTTGTGCCCGTATGTTTTTGCCGATCAATCTCTATTGATTGTGCTGACGCCTTCGCGGGCAAGTCCGCGAACGGTCTCGATGAACCTGAGCGAAGCTTGCTCGCGAAGAACGTCAA
>DQGF01000006.1:0-227 GCA_003525045.1 Pseudomonas sp.
GTCTTTATCACGACCATGACCCTGGTGATCCTCGCGCAGCTGCTGCTGATGCGCCGGCGCAAGCCCGCGACTGCCTGATACCACCTCAATCATCCGAACCCGAAGGATTCAGCCATGACTCAACCGCTGGTGGTATTCGACAACGTGGTCAAGCATTTCGGCAGCTACCTGGCCGTCGAACGCATGAACCTGGAAATCTACAAAGGCGAGTTCGTCGCGATCATGGG
>DQGF01000006.1:560-1836 GCA_003525045.1 Pseudomonas sp.
GCAAGACCACCACGCTGCGCATGCTCGCGGGCCTCGATAAACCGAGCGAGGGCGAGATTCGTCTCAATGGTGAACGAATCAATGACCTGTGCTCCTGGGAGCGGGAGACGCCGCTGGTCTGGCAAAACCTGGCCCTGTTCCCGTTTCTCAACGTACTGGAGAATGTCGAGTTCGGCCTGCGCATGAGAGGCATGGCCAAGGCCGATCGGCGCAAAAAGGCGCTGCACTGGCTTGAGCGGCTGGACCTGGGGGAATTCGCCACGCGGGATATCAGCCTGCTCTCCGGTGGTCAGCGTCAACGCGTGGCGCTGGCCCGTTCGTTGGTCACCGAACCGCCGATCCTGCTGCTCGACGAACCACTGAGCGCGCTCGACGCTCATCTGAGCGTGCGCATGCAAGGCGTGCTGACCGGGCTGCAGAAGGACCTGGGCATTACCTTCGTCTACGTCACCCACAGTCAATCCGAAGCCTTTGCCATGGCCGATCGGGTGGTGATCATGAGTCGGGGCCGGGTTGAACAGATCGGCTCGCCGCAGGAAGTGTTCCTGGAGCCGCATAACCGCTTCGTCGCCGAGTTCGTCGGTGGCAAAAACATCCTGTGCGGCACGGTCGCCGGCTTCGACGATGCCGGGTTGGTTCGCCTCGATTCGGCGCATGGCCAATTCCAGGCGCGGCTACCGGCGGGTAAATCGGTCGTCCCCGGCGAGGACGTCACAGTCTGCGTCAGCGCCGAGCATATCGAACTGACCGCGCAACCCGTGCTGCATAACCGGCTGGCCTGCACCGTGGTCGGTGAAGAGTTCATCGGTTCGATGGTCAACATCTATCTCGAAGCCAAGGATGGGCTTGAGCTGCAGGTGCAGAAACCGCATGCCGAATACAACCGGCTTGGGGTGAACTGCGGGCAGGAAATCTTCGCCGAATGGGACGGTGTGCATGCGTTGATTCTGCGCGGTGACTGAGTATCGGGTGCGCGGTGATCAAACAGTCATAGCGTTTGCATCAGCCAGTCGCTGAAGGCTTTCAAGGAAGGCAGCGTTCCATTGCGCGTCGGATACACCAGGTAGTAGCTGCGGCGGCTGATGATCGGCTCGCCCAAGCACGCCAGTTCACCGTTAAGCAACTCTTCTTCCACCAGAATGCGCGGCACCAGGCCGATGCCGACCCGCACCGCTAAATCAAATGCGAGGTCATTTCGAAACTCGTGCCGATGCGCGTCGCCCGATGGGGCAGGGAATCTAATTTCCCCAGACACCCCGATTACCTGTGGGAGCGA
>DQGF01000006.1:2148-7437 GCA_003525045.1 Pseudomonas sp.
GGGAGCGAGCCTGCTCGCGAATTTTCGTGTCGAATCACTGTGGCGAGGGAGCTTGGTCCCGCTGGGGCGCGTAGCGGCCCCCCTTATCCCTAAAAAGACGGGGACTGCTGCGCAGTCCAGCGGGAGCAAGCTCCCTCGCCACAGGTTAAGTGTCGCGCTTGCGGTGATGCAGGTGATGCTCGACAGCGCCTCACACGTGGTGGCGGTGATTACGGCGGATAAACTGGGCGCGGTGGAGCCCTTTGTCGTCGCGCCGTGCAACCGCATCCACACGCTGATGACCGAGTGTCACGTCGCCTCGGGCGATGTCGGGGACTATCGAAAGCTGGGGATAGAGGTGGTTCAGGCGGGCGCCTGAACCAGTCACTCAATGTTGAATTACGACTGCGTCGCCAGCGCTTTGCGCGCGGCCTTTTGCGCGTTCATCTCGGCGATTTCACGCTCGCAGGTCGCGACGTCAAATGAGCCATCCCACTTGGCAATGGCGATCGTGCCGATACCATTGCCGATCAGGTTGGTCACGGCCCGCGCTTCGTTGAGGAAGCGGTCGATGCCCAAGAGCAATACCAGACCCACCAGCGGGATGGTGTGGATGGTCGTCAGCGTTGCCGCGAGTGTGACAAAACCGGCGCCGGCGACCCCGGCCGAGCCTTTTGAAGTCAGCAGCATGACGCCCAGCAACACCGCCTGGTCCATCAGCGTCAGTGGCGTGTTGGTCGCCTGGGCGACAAAGATTGCCGCCATGGTCAGGTAGATGCAGGTGCCGTCCGCATTGAAGGTGTAGCCGGTCGGCAGCACCATGCCCACCACCGATTTTTTACAGCCGAGCTTTTCCAGCTTGACCATCATGCGTGGCAGCACCGCTTCGGTGGAGCATGTCCCGAGCGTGATCAGAATCTCGTCCTTGAAATATCGCAGGAACAGCATCAAGGGCATTCCAGACCAGCGTGCGACTGATCCCAGCACGATCACGATGAAGAGCAGGGTGGTGGCATAGAGCGCAATGAGCAGATGCCCCAGCGACCACAAAGTGCCGATGCCGTATTTGCCAATGGTGAACGCCATGCCGGCGCCCGCGCCAATCGGGGCCAGGCGCATCACCATCGCGACGATCTTGAACAGGCCTTGCAGGAACAGGTCGATGATGTTGATCAGCGGTTTGCTGGTTTCACCCATCTGCACCAGGGCCACGCCCATCAACACCGAAATCAGGATCACCTGCAGCATCGAGCCTTTGGCGAACGCGTCGATGAAGGTGCTGGGAATGATGTTGAGGAAAAAATCGACGGTGCCGCCCTGTTCGTGGGCGACCTGGGTGTATTTACCAATCGCACCGGCATCCAGGGTGGTGGTGTTGATGTTCATGCCCACGCCGGGCTTCATCACGTTGACCACGACCAGGCCGATGACCAGCGCGATGGTGGAAAGGATTTCGAAGTAGATCAGCGCCTTGACGCCGATCCGCCCGACTTCCTTGATGCTGCCCATCTTCGCGATCCCGACCACGACCGTGCCGAAGATGATGGGGGCCAGGAGCATTTTGATCAGCTTGATAAAGCCGTCGGCGAAGGGTTGCAACTTGGCCCCCATGTCGGGCACCAGATAACCGAAAATGGCGCCGATCACGATACCGATCAGCACCTGCACATACAGCTGGCCATACCAGCGGGACTTGGACGTTTCCACGGATGCACCTCATTTTATTGTTGTGGTGGGCGATGTGGCGTGGCGTCATCGGGGGACGCCATCCGACTACGGCTGCGCAACGCGAAGCCGTAGTCGTCGGCGATCAGCCTTCGCCGAGTTCGCGCATGACGGCGTACAGCGCGGACTTGGCTTCGAAACCGACACCCGGGATATCCGGCAGCCCGACGTAACTGTTCTCCACGCGAATCCCGTCAGCGAAACCGCCGAACGGCTGGAACACGTCCGGATAGGATTCGTTGCCGCCAAGGTGCAGGCCGGCGGCGATGTTCAAGGACATCTGGTGGCCACCGTGGGGCACTACGCGGCGCGACGACCAGCCCATGTCTTCCATCACTTTCAGGGTGCGCATGTACTCCACCAGGCCGTAGGACAGGGCGCAGTCGAACTGCACGTAGTCGCGGTCAGGACGCATGCCGCCGTGGCGCAGCAGGTTGCGCGCATCCTGGTGGGAGAACAGGTTTTCGCCGGTGGCCATCGGCAGTTCGTAGTGGTTTGCCAGCTCGGCTTGCAGGGCATAGTCGAGCGGGTCGCCAGCCTCTTCGTACCAGAACAGGTTGTAGGGTTTCAGGGCTTCGGCGTAGGCAATCGCCGTCTGCTGATCGAACCGGCCGTTGGCGTCGACCGCCAGGCGCCGGCCGTCACCCACGACCTCGAGCACTGCTTCGATGCGGCGGATATCGTCAGCCAGGGGCGCGGCGCCGATTTTCATCTTGACCACGTCGTAGCCGCGGTCGAGGTAGCTGCGCATCTCGTCCTGCAACTTGGTGTCGTCCTTGCCCGGGTAGTAGTAACCACCGGCGGCGTAGACCCAGACCTTGTCGTCGGCCACACCGTTGCGATAACGGTCTGCCAGCAGGCGATACAACGGCTTGCCTTCGATCTTGGCGACGGCGTCCCACACCGCCATGTCGATCGTGCCGACCGCGACCGAGCGTTCGCCGTGGCCGCCTGGCTTTTCGTTGGTCATCAGGGCTTTCCAGATGGCGAACGGGTCGAGGTTGTCGTGCTCTTTGTCGATCAGCGTATCGGGATCGGCTTCGGTGATGCGCGCCAGGAAACGATCACGCATCAGCGCGCCCTGGCCGTAGCGACCGTTGGAGTTGAAGCCGTAGCCGATGACGGGTTTGCCGTCGCGAACCTGGTCCGTGATCACCGCCACCACCGAGCAGGTCATCTTCGAAAAATCGATGTAGGCGTTGGCGATGGGGGAGGCAATGGAAACGGTTTTTTCACGGATGTCGACGATACGCATGGCGTGGTCCTCTTGTTGTTGAGGGCCCCACGTTAAGCTTTGCGATGACACCCGCCCAATGCTATTAATGCCGCGCCCTATGCTCAGGAGGCATTGCCCTTGGAACTCGTCTGGCTCGAAGATTTTGCCGCGTTGGCGGAGTACGGCAGCTTCGTTCGCGCTGCTGAAGCCCGCCATGTGACCCAGCCGGCCTTCAGCCGCAGGGTCCGGTCACTGGAGAACTGGATGGGGGTCGAACTGTTCATCCGCACGCCGCAAGGGGCGACGCTGACCGAAGCGGGAAAACAGATGTTGCCCAGCGCCCAGGAGGCCACCAGGCGCTTGTACCGGATGCGCAGCGAAGCGCAGGAAGTGGCCGGCATGGCCGCTAAAACCCTGCAGTTCGCGGCGACCCATTCGCTGTCTTTTACCTTCTTCCCGCGTTGGCTCAGGCGTGCGGAAAAGGGCACGCCCATCGAGGCTGTGCGCCTGCATTCCGACAGCATGGTGGTCTGTGAACAGATGCTGGTCCAGGGACAGGTGCAGTTCCTGCTGTGCCATCGCCACCCGGACGTTCCGCCGCTGCTGGCGCCCGATCAGTTCGTCAGCAGGAAAATCGGCGAGGATGTGCTCGTTCCGCTGGCAGGTGCTTCGGCCAATTTCGGCGCCTCCCCGGCGTCGCTGCCGTACCTGGCTTACACCCAGGAATCCGGGCTCGGCCGGATCGTCGCGCATCGACTGCAAGGCAAGGAAGATTTCCTGCACCTCAAACCGCTGTTCAGCAGCCACCTCGCCGCGGTGCTGATGTCCATGGCGCTGGAAAACAAAGGGGTGGCCTGGCTGCCCAGAAGCCTGACGGAGCAGGAAGTGGGCGATGGCCGGCTGATTAGGGTTTTCGACGAAAGCTGGGATATCCCGCTGGACATTCACCTCACGCGACCGCTGGCGCCGATCAGTCCGTTTGCCGAGGCGTTCTGGGCCGGTGTTGTCAGCGAGTGATGGCGCCACCGGGTGCTGTCAGTCAGCTATGGCCCAACGCAATGGCAAACGACACTACGATCATGCACGCAAATGCAAAATTGAGATTCATGAAGGTTTTCATCCTGACTATTCGAATGGGCGACATCTTGCACAGCTCGGGAAGTAATTAAAAATTCGACTTCATGATTTGAGTGATCGACAGAATTGATGGTTGGCGTTGCGGATCACCCCAACACATAGTCCACCGGCTCCAGGACCGGGGGCAGTTGCGTCGCCCCCAGCGCTGCCAGCACTTCCCGTTCGATGTTGCGCACCATGGCATCGGTGGGCAGGTCGTTTTCGTCGCGGCCGAACGGGTCCTCCAGCTCATCGCCGATCGCATCCAGGCCGAAGAATGTATAGCTGACGATGGCGGTGAAAACCGGCGCCAGCCAGCCCAGCGGTTCGGCCATCGCGAAGGGCAGCAAAATGCAGAAGAGGTAGGTGGTTCTGTGCAGCAACAGGGTGTAGGCAAAGGGCAGGGGCGTGTGTTTGATTCGTTCACAGACCGCTTGAGACCGGGTCAGGTCAGTCAGGTGGTTGGCCATTAACGTATAGCGCCACTCGCTGATTGCCCCTGACTCGCCGAGTGCCGAACACTGCTGGCCGACCTCGACCAGAATGCGCCCGCTGATATCCGGCGCGTCGCCCTTGGGCATGGGTTCAAGCCAGTTGCAAGCTGCATCCAGTTCCTTTTCCGAGCGCAGTTTTGCGTTCAGCGCATTGGCGAAACCGCACAGGTTACGCAGGATTATCTGCCGCTCGTTCGCATTCTGGATGACCTGGGTTTCGCGAATCATCGACCGGATCCCGACCATGATTTCGCCCCAGGCTTTTCGCGCTTCATACCAGCGGTCATAGCAGGCGTTGTTGCGAAAGCTCATGAAAATCGACAGGGACAAGCCCAGCAAGGTGAAAGGCGTGGCGTTGACCTTGGCAAAGTAGCTGGGGTGCAGGGATTCGACGAGAACGATGACGGAGGCCAGCAAGGTCACCATCAGGCTGCGCAAGGCAATCCGCTTGGCAATCGAACCCTTGAGCGCACTCAGGATGTTGATCAGGTTGGGTTTGGGTCTGACGATCATGGTGGTCTACCTGCGCAAGCGTCCACCTTGAAGAGGACTGCGCTGTTCACGGATGTATTGAGCGCAGGCTAAGTGCAGCGTGGCAGAGCGTCAAATCACTAGTTATGACCGGGTGATCGACCGGATCTATGATGGGCCCTGGTTGTGCGAACTGACCCGCCCCCCTTGTGGGAGCGAGCCTGATCGCGAAAGCGGTGGGTCAGGTTGCATTGATGTTGTATGTGCCGCCGTCTTCGCGAGCAGGCT
>DQGF01000006.1:7742-8213 GCA_003525045.1 Pseudomonas sp.
AGCAGGCTCGCTCCCACATTGATGGGTGTAGGGCTTTTGAATATCCGGGTGTTATGGCGTCCCGAACATCGCCGTCCAGTAGATCCCCGAATCACTTTTCGGATCAACCGCATACGCCGCGCCCAACTCCTGGAACCCGGGGTTCATCAGGTTTGCACAGTGACCGGGGCTGGCCACCCAGCCATCGACCACCTTGCGTACGGTGTCTTGTCCGGCGGCGATGTTCTCGCCGATTTGCTGGCCGCTATAGCCCGCCAGTTCAGCCCGGTCACCCGGGGTGCGGCCATCGCGGTCCTTGTGATCGAAGTAATTGTTGTTGGCCATCGAGCGCGAGTGAGTCTCGGCTGCCGTCGCCAGCGTGGCGTTCCAGGCCAGCGGCGTGGTGGCGGCGAAGGCTTGCGTGCCGCACTGGTGTGGTCGGCTGCGGGCGATGTTGATCTCGGCCAGCAACTTCTGGCCTTCCGCCTGGTA
>DQGF01000006.1:8503-14280 GCA_003525045.1 Pseudomonas sp.
GCAACTTCTGGCCTTCCGCCTGCCAGTCGCCGAGGCGCCCGCTCAACAGCGGACGAGCCAGCACGATGCGCCATTCACGGTCCTGGCGGCTCACGCCGATATCGACGAATTGCGGGTCCAGCACCACCTGGCAGAAGCTCTCGCGAATCGCCGTCATGGCGGACTGCGCATCGCGGGGGCCCGACAGGCTGATTGCCTGCACATTGACCATCGGATAACCCGCCGTTGCCAATGCCTGCTGCAGATTGCCGATGCTGGTGGCGGACAGCGCCAGCCGTGGGTCGCCCGCCAGCGGTGGTAACTCAGGTGATGCCTGGCCTGCGCACGGCTGCGACTGGCTGCGATAGGCATTGATCGAGTCAATCAGTTGTTTCTCGTCGGCCGCCAGCGCATTCACGGCGCACAACAGACCCAGTGTTAACGTGGCAATACACCTGACGGTTGAAATGAAGCGCATGGAAATCCTCCTTGAACGGACTGCGGCCATAATGCGCGAAGTTGCCCCCTCGAAGGCAATGGATTTTTCAGATTACCGTGGCGTGATTGCTATCATTTCACTACTACACTGAAACGATACTGCCCACCGAGTCATTTCGATCATGTGCCTCCACTGGATAGCCACCTGCCTTGCCATGATGCTGCTTGCCGGTCCCGCCATCTCCGCGGATCAACAGCAAAAACAACAAGCGGCCGAGGACAAGGCCGAGGTGCTTGAGCAAAAAGCCGCAGAGAACAGCAGTCCCGCGCCCGCGACCAAAGCCGAAGCCATCACCCAGTCAGAAGTCCAGGCGGTGGACCCTGCCGGCGCCGCTCCGCTGGACGATGCGATCACGTGCCTGGCCCGTTCCATTTATTGGGAAGCCAAAGGCAAGAATGCCGCCGACATGGAAGCGGTCGCCAATGTCGTCATGAATCGACTGGGCCATGAGGGCTTTCCGGATACGGTGTGCGGTGTGGTCAAGCAAGGCTCCGAAACCAAAAGCTGCCAGTTCTCGTGGTGGTGTGACGGACGCGATGACTCGGTTCAGGAGGAGGTGCCTTACGCGCTCGCCAAGGAAATCGCGCGCAAGGCGCTGAACAAGCAACTGCCGGATCGCACCCACGGCGCGCTGTATTTCCACGACCGCACGGTGAAGCCGAATTGGGCCAGGGAGTACATCAAGACGACAGATATCGGCTTGTTTCGGTTTTACAAGCCGCATGATGGGTCGGCGAAGTAGGGGGCTCTTCGGTTGCGACTGGCTAATCTGATCGGCTGTACTGGATGAGATCGCCGGCAGCGTGCGCGCCTGATTTCTGAAGTTCAAACAGACGGATAATGAATGTCAGGCGAGCGCTATAGTTGTCTTTGCATAGCGCTAACCTCGATGAGGTTCTGAAAATCCTAAGCAGAAATTCAATAAAAAAGGACGCCTGAATAATGGAGCGTTCCAGAGTGGACCCTGGAGCTGATTTCGATCAGTAGTAAACATCCCGCAGGAATGGGGCTGATGTAATGGCGGCAGTTGAAGGCGCGTGCGGCGTTACCCGACGCGCCAGTCTGTCATTTGCTGGCGTCCAGCACGACGCGGTAACGCGCCTTGCCACTGCGTAGGTGATCGATGGCTTCGTTGACCCGGCTCATGGGAAAGTGCTCGACCTGCGGCAGGATCTGATGCCGTGCGCAGAATTCCAGCATGGTCGCCGTGGTACCGGGTGAGCCGACCGGCGAAGCGGACAAGCTCTTTTGTTGAGGAATCAGGTCGAACACGTGCACGGGGATAGCGGCGGGCACTATGCCAACAAAATGCAGGCGCCCCTTGCCGCGCAGGGTTGCGAGCATGGCCGGCCAGTCAAGGTCGGCGTTGGCGGTGACCAGGAGAAAATCCAGGGTGCCGGCAATGGACTTCAGCGCGTTACTGTCGGTCGAGGCGACTACGTTGTGCGCGCCCAGGCGCCTGGCTTCGTCCTGCTTGCTCAACGACGAGGTAAAGGCCGTGACTTCGCAGCCCCAGGCGTTGAGGAAGCGTAGTGCCAGATGACCGAGGCCACCGATGCCCACCACACCGACCCGGTCGGTAGGCTTGACGTCGAATTCCACAAGCGGGTTGAACACCGTCGATCCGGCGCAGAACAGTGGCCCGGCCAAAGCTGGGTCGAGTCCGTCCGGTATCGCAAGAGCCCAGGCCCAGTGCGAACGCACGCGGTCGGCGAAACCGCCGTTGCTGCCGATGATGGTGGGTTGGGCTGTGCCACAGAGGTGATGGGAGCCTCCGATACACGAGGGGCAATGCATGCAACTGCCCTTGTACCAACCAATGCCCACCCGTTGTCCCACTTTGAGACCGCGTACCTGCGCGCCCACTCGCACGATACTGCCGACCACCTCGTGGCCAGGGATAAAGGGGTAGTGGCTGATGCCCCAGTCGTTATCGATCAGCGACTGGTCGGAGTGGCAGACGCCACAATACTCCACGACGACCTCCACCTCATCGTCCCCCAATGGACCGGGATCGTAGCTATAGCGCTCCAGTGGAGCGCCAGCCGCCGTTGCGGCCCAGCCGGTGAAAGTCGTGAGTTCGGTGCTATCGCTCATTGGATACCTCCAGATCAGGAGACAGGCGTTTGGCACCTCAGGTGCCGCGGCGGAGCCATAAAGTGTAGCGTATCGCTTGCCGTCGTCTCGGTTGCCGATATCTGGGGTGCTCAAAGTTTGTAGCCGATCTGCCGCAACAGGTTCTTGCGCCACAGGATGTCTTCCTCGCTTTCAATGCCATTGGCACAGAAGCCATCCACCACGCCCAGAATCGCGCGTCCCTGGTCCGTCTCGGCAAGAATCACTTCAGTCGGGTTGGCCGTTGCACAAAAAATCCGGCACACCTCTGGCACCATCTTGACCGTGTTCAACACGTTCAGCGGATAGAAATCGTCACCGAGGAAAATGATGAAGCTATGGCCGGCGGCGATGGCCTGCGCGTTCTTCTGGGCCAGCTCGATCATGGCGGTATCGGTGCCGGACCAGCGCACCAGGCACTTGCCGGAGGCTTCGCAAAAGGCCAGGCCAAACTGGATACCGGGCACAGTATTGACCAGCGCTTCGTGGATGTCTTCGACGGACTTGATGAAGTGCGTCTGACCAAAAATGAAATTGGTCGTTTCCGGCTTGTCGATTTTCACGGTGATGAGTTGCATGTCCAACGCCTCCTTTCACGATGCCGCTGCCAGCGGTCTGGCCACACATCAAGCATAGCTACCCATACATTCGGCATTCTTTCGCGAGCGTCAGGAAGCCCGCTTTGGCCGTGGGAAATTGCTAAAACTTCGCGTAGTTCAACGCATCGACAATGGCCGAGCCACCGATCCCGGTCAGCGACAGCAGCAGTGCCCTGATCAGCGGATCTTCGGCGTAGCGTGAGAACGAGCCGGTAGCAAGCGTCGCCACCCGCTCGCGGATCATCTTGAACTTGGCGTAGCACGGCGTCGTTTCGGGTGTTTCCAGCAGGTAGGTGTCGAGTCGTTGCAAGGCCTGCGTGCGGGACTTTTCCGCTGCACGGCGTAGGGACAGCGCGGAGACCAGCAGAATCAGCGCCGTCAGCAGGTATGAAATGATCAGGCCGGGCGGTGTCGGCCAGTTATCGAACAGGCTGCTGCGCGAGGCCAACAGGATCAGCATGACCACCGTCGGCGCATAGATGAGGCGGCTGACGGCCGAGGTGCGTTTGGCGATCAGTTGCACATCGACCCATTCGTCGATGCACGGATGCTTGAGCATGCCAAAGGTTTTCTTGTGCTGCATCTGCAAGCTGCCGGGCCAGATCGCATGATGTTCGCTGAGATGGCGGATGAATCGCGTCAGCAGCAGATTGGCGTCCACGACCCAGAACACCAATACCTGGAACACCAGGGTCGGGATCAGCCAACTCAGCATCCACCACGTCGACTGACCACGAACAGGCATCCCTTCCATGGGCCAGATGACGAACAGCACGCTGGTAGCCACGACGTATAGCCAGGTGGCGAGAAGGGTCCGCAGCATTCGCGCGCCGAACGAACCGCAGACGCAGTGCTCACCCCAGAAGCGGGCAATGACGATCATTTTGCGCCCGTCCGTGCACGCGGCCTGAGCCGGTGCGCAGGACTTTGACCATTCCTCGCTCGCGCTCAACAGCGGGAAGAAAATCAGCATCAGGTAATGTCCCAATTCGTTGCTCCAGCGCCGCCACTTCCAGTCTTTGCCTCGGCGAATCAAGCGTCGAACCTGGCCCCACAAGGTCATCTCGTATTTGCGCATGTGCAGGCGCAAGTGGTACATGGCTTCGATCTCGGCCCGGTTGATGCGCAGCTTGCGCCAGCCCCATGCCAGCGCCGAGAGGGAAATCAGCACCGCCAGCAGTCGCAGCGCCACGGTTGGCCAGGCACTGATGCCTTCAAACAGGAACATCGGTTCACCGAGCCCGTTGTCCGTCAAGGTGCTGCGCATCTGGTACGCCAGCATCAGGGCAAGAATGAACATGACCAGGGGGACCACGATGTACCAGGCCCGGGCGTTGTATAAGCCAGTGCCTTCGGTAGTAGTCGATGCCTGGGCCAACGCCAGTTGCCTGGCCGAGCGCCGTGTCAGGTTCGACGAAACGATACCCAGCAGGATCAGTACAAAGGTGAACCAGAGGAACTCCGCGTGCCAGAACCGTGTGGCGATAAAGGCGCAGATCGCCGCCACCATGAACAGCGTGATCGGCACACCCCGGACCCAGGCCAGCCGTGCGTCGTGGTTATCGTGCGGGCCCTCGATCCGCGACCAGACGATGAATCCGCCGAGCAACAGCAGGGTAAGCGTCAGCGGTCCGGCCCAGAAGAAAGACTGGGTCTGCTTGAAGCGTGCGCGGATGGATTGGCTGGGCTCGGGGTAAGGCGGCGGCGAACGGTCCTGCAGGCAACGCAGGGCCATCAGGTCGTGTGGCCGGATCCCGCGATCGGACTGGGATTGTGTCGGTGCTTCACAGGTTGCCGGGCGCGACGCGGTCAGCCGGCTCGCCAGGGGAATGAAGCCGCTGATGCCCACTTCATAGATGCCCGGCGAGAGCAGTTCCGATTTTGAATAGTCGAACTTCGCGCGCTTGGCATCGAAGGATTGCGGTGCCAGCGCGGCCAGCACCGAGATGAACACCGCACTTTGCAGGCTGTCGCGAAACGGCGGCACATCCTGTTGCAAGGCGCGGGTCAGCGTCAGGCCATAGGGTGCGGCAAGTATCAGGTTACGCGTGGTTTGCGCCTGGCCCCGTTGCAGCATGCGGGCATCGAGGTCGGTGGAAAAGAACAGTTTGTACGGCATCCGGCTCTTGAGCGCCTGCAACACCAACAGCTTGTCGTAGGCGTCGACGCCCAGCACGCCGATAGCGCCGATGCCGCTTTCACCGTTGCGTCGATAGGCTTCGTCCTCGCGGGCAATGTGGTCGGCGAGGCGCCGCAGGTAATCGAGCTGGGAGTTGCCGTCGGATTTTTCCAGTGGGCTGAGATCAATTTGAGTGACCTCTTTATTTTTACCAGGATCAGAACCGGCGCTTTTATCGTTGCTCGCCGACTCCTCCGGCAGGCGTCCGTCCAGGCCGCGTAAATAGCTGAAGCGCAAAATCCATTGATCGACCACGTCCCTGTTGCTCTTTTCGTTGCTGGCCAGGCGCGCATCGTTGGCCACCTGCGCCTTGAAGCTTTCGATCAGGGCACGGCTGTAGAAACTGTCCCATTCGGCAATCAAGGCGATGCGATTGCCGCTGCGGCGCAGGTCGCGGGTGCACGGC
>DQGF01000006.1:14614-14907 GCA_003525045.1 Pseudomonas sp.
CGCACGCCGCTGGCCGGATCGACACGGCGCAGTTTCAGTTCCTCCAGCATCAGTTGCGTCATGGTGCCGTCGTCGCTGACGGTGCGCAGTAACTTCATGGAGGGCCGGTTTTTCAGCGCTGGCGACAGTTTCTGGTAACCGCGATCCAGGGTTTCGTTATCGGCCGTGGCCAGCGGTGAGTAGATTTCCACGGTGGACGTGGCGTTGCCGATGTCCTGGTCCTGGAACATGTCGCGCAGGACAGTCGAGGTAGAAGGGCCGATGACCTTGAGGACGGCATCGGCGGGGGGGGG
>DQGF01000006.1:15219-17012 GCA_003525045.1 Pseudomonas sp.
GTGCGGAACATTGATCAGGCGTGCAGGCTGTTCTGGTTTTGTTGGTCAGGGTCTCGCGTAGTTTCTCCAGTTGCTGCAACGGCGTTGAACCGAGCGCGTCCTGTTTCAACCAGAACACGATCGTGCGGTCAGGAGGGGGCGCGGCCCCTTCAAGTGGCGTGGGTGGATCGAAGGGGTTGGAGACGAATATTTCATAGGGGACGTCGACGAAGCCGGTTTTTTGCGGGGCATCCAGCAACTGGTTGGCGGCCAGTCGCAAGCAATGGATGTACTGCTCCTGGTCCGGCACTCGATGGGAGTTCTTGAACCCCGCCAGCAGGGCATAACGAATGCGCCGCCGCCGTTCGACTTCATCGGCATAAGGGCCGCCTTCGACGAGCGCCACCAGGATGTCGGGGGCAGATTTTGCTCCAGACAGCGGTGAAATATCGGGGCTGCAGACATTGTCGGCATCCGGGTTCTTGCTGTCCGAGAGTTTCTTGCGATAACGCTCGACCGCATCGAACGGGTCCTGCCAAAGCCGTGCTTCGATGGGCAGTTGCGCCTGGAACTGTGCGCCGACGGGCCGCGGTTCAAGGAAGGGTTCGCGGTTGAGGGCGAACATCGACACCACCAGACTGAGGATGACCGCACTGCCTGGCAGCCAGAAGGCCAGATTAGTGCCAGAACCATTGCTGTCCATGGCCTGTGCCTCGTGTTTTCGGCCAACTGTTAACAGTTAGGTATAGACCTGATTAGCGCGTACAGTGCAAAGTTGATGGCCTGAAAGTCGGTCTAGCCACATTTACAGTCAAACGAGACAACCGCCATGCTCCACATCGGACTCATCGTCTACCCCGGTTTTCAAGTGCTCGGCCTGGCCATGTGCGCCACCTTCGAGTTGGCCAACGGCGCTACTGACGAACCGCTGTACAGCATTGCCTTGCTGTCCGAGCATGGCGGGACCGTGCAGACCTCCGCCGGGTTTGGCGTGCAAACCACCGCATTCGACCAACGCTCGTTCGATACGCTGCTGGTGATGGGCGATAACCTGATCCGTCCGGCTTCACCGGGTATGGTGGAGTATTTGCGCAGCGCCAGCCGGACTACCCGGCGTTTGGGGTCGATCTGCACCGGGGCGATCGCCTTGGCCGAGGCCGGTTTGCTCGATGGCCGGCGCGCGACCACGCACTGGTGTCATGCCCCGGCGCTGCAAAAGGCGTACCCCAAGGTGAAGGTCGAAGAAGACCGGATCTTCATCAACGACGGTAATGTCTGGACTGCCGCAGGGATGAGCGCCTGTGTCGATCTGGCCCTGGCCCTGGTGGAAAAGGACCTGGGCGCGGAAGTCGCCAGGCGGGTGGCTCGGCAACTGGTGGTGTACCACCGCCGCGCGGGCGGGCAGTCGCAGTTTTCGGTGATGCTGGAACTGGAGCCCAAGACCGATCGCATCCAGGCCGCGTTGAACTACGCCAAACAAAATTTGAAGTCCGCGTTGTCGGTCGAGGAGCTCGCCGGCGTGGCCAATCTCAGTCCGCGGCAGTTCAGCCGCGTGTTCCATGCCGAAACCGGGCAATCACCGGCCAAGGCCATCGAAAACCTGCGGGTGGAAGCGGCACGCCTGATGATGGAAACCGGTCGGCACCCTATCGACGTGGTGGCGACCGATACCGGGTTTGGCGATCGGGAGCGGATGCGTCGGGCGTTTATCCGCGCATTCGGGCAACCGCCGCAGGTGATTCAGCGGGCCAATCGGGGATGATGAAAAAATAACGGCACATCCCTCGACCCCGTAGGAGCTGGCTTGCCAGCGA
>DQGF01000583.1:0-304 GCA_003525045.1 Pseudomonas sp.
TTATGACGCTCCTTGAAATACTTCTGGCGGACCTGTACACCGAACACGGTATCGATCTGATCAGGACGACTGCCGGAATGACTCAAGAGGTTGAAGAGAAGATCACAGAATTGGCAATGGAGCTGACCAATCTGCTCCAAGGTCGAAAGCTACCCTTGCAGAACATCAAGCAGGTGAATGCGATCCTTGCTGAGGCGTCTGCCGCTATCAAGGCGCAGTACGTCGAGATCGCCGCTGCGCATCAGGCTAACCTGAGTACGCTTTCACTCATCGAAGGCAGCTTTGCGGCCAGCTCGATCAACAG
>DQGF01000583.1:629-5396 GCA_003525045.1 Pseudomonas sp.
GCCCTATCATGCTGGGTGTCGGCAAAAACCGGTTATCAGCAGTCGTTGCCGAAGCGCTCATCGAGGGCGCGCCGACGAAGCAGTGGTGGGCTAAGCAAGCGGCTGACGCGACATTCAAATTCTCGGGTGTCGTGCGCAACGGCTTCACCGAGGGCCAGACTACGGATCAGATCGTGACGCAAATAGTGGGCCGCAAAGCCCGCGGCGATCAGCCCGAAATCAAGGGCTTCATGGACACGTCCAAGCGTAACGCCAGGTCGCTCGTGCACAACAGCGTCCAAACCGTCGCGAACGGCGCCCGGATGGAGGTCTACAAGGCCAACTCTGGCGAAGACGGCCCGGTGAAGGGTTACCGACAGCTCAGTACACTCGATTCGCACACCACTGACATCTGCATGGCCTACGATCAGAAGACATGGGACCTGGCATTCGAGCCTGTTGGGCACTCACTTCCATGGAAGCAAGGATGTCCTCGCCACTGGGGTTGTCGCAGCTTGGAATTGCCATGGCTCAAGTCCATGCGTGAACTGGGCGTCGATGTCGACGAAGTGGTCAGTACCCGCGCTTCGCTGGATGGGCAAGTGCCCGCAAGCCTGAACTTTGAGACCTGGCTGAAAGGTAAGTCGAAAGAGTTTCAGGACGAGAAGCTTGGCATCGGCAGGGCGGATTTGTGGCGTCGAGGTGTCATAACCATGAACGACCTACTCGATCAGCGCGGCAACCCACTGACGCTGGCTCAACTCAAGGCGCTCTACGCACCTGATTGACCGAGACGAAATCATCACAGCCCTGGCATTCGCTGGGGCTTTTTTATGGGCGCGATTCCGGATGGATAGCGCCGAACCGAGCCGGATGGCTCAGCAGATGGGCGGATGCCCGGAGAAACTATTTTGAAGCTCAAACTCGACGATCAAGGCCACGTTGTTGTTCAGGATGGCCGCCCTGTGTATGTCCACGATGACGGTAAAGAGGTCGCCTTTGACGTGCCTGGCACTGTCGCGACGATCACACGCCTGAATGGTGAGGCAAAGACACACCGGGAAGCCAAAGAAGCTGCTGAGGCTCGCGCCAAGGCATTCGAAGGCATCGAGGACGCAGATGCGGCCCGTCATGCCCTTGAAACGCTGAAGAACATCGACGAAGGCAAGCTTTTCCAAGCTGGCAAGGTCGAGGAGATCAAATCTGCTGCCGCAAAGGCTGCTCAGGATCAGGTTGCAGCAGCCAGTAAGGCGCACGGCGAAGAGTTGTCGCGCACCAAGCTGGATCTGGAGCAGCGAGACCAGACCATCCACGGCTTGCTGATTGGCGGGTCGTTCAAGGGTTCGAAGCTGATCTCCGACAAGTTCGCCATTCCTGCCGACCTGGTTGAAGCCCGATTCGGCCAGAACTTCAAGGTGGAAGGCGGCCAGGTGGTCGCCTACGACGGCGCCGGGAACAAGATTTACTCCCGCGCCCGGCCTGGCGAAATCGCTGACTTTGATGAAGCACTGGAAAGCATCGTCGACAACTACCCATACCGCGACAACATTCTGAAGGGCTCCGGCGCCAATGGCGGCGGTGCTCCGAACAATGGCGGGAAAGGGGGCGGTAAAACACTAAATCGCGCCGCATTCGACGCGCTCGACCCGGGCGCACGAGCTGCACACATCGGCAGTGGCGGCACACTGACTGACTGACCCTGGAGTTACCCATGAGCAACACTCTTACCGGCCTCATCCCGACGCTGTACAACGCGCTGGACGTCGTATCCCGTGAACTGGTCGGGTTTATCCCTGCCGTTTCGTCTGACATGACCTTCGAGCGTGCAGCCAAGGGCCAGACCGTAACCTCTCCGGTTGCGCCTGCCTCTGTTGCAAGCGATATCAACCCAGCTGTCACCCCTCCAAACGATGGTGATCAGAATATCGGCTCCGTGTCGATGACCATCACCAAGGCCCGTCGCGTTCCGGTTCGCTGGAATGGCGAAGAGAAGAAGGGGCTGGACAACAACGGCGCGTCGTTCAACGTCATCTTCCGTGACCAGATCGCGCAAGCCATGCGCACTCTGACCAACGAAGTCGAATCCGATCTCGCCGGTTTGAGCCGTTACGCCTCCCGCGCCTACGGTACGCCAGGCACTGCACCGTTTAGCACCAACCTGTCGGATACCGCGCAGGTGCGCAAAATCCTGTCGGATAACGGTGCTCCCCTGGGCGATCTGCAAACCGTCATCGACACCTCGGCGGGCGCGAACATGCGCACTCTGACCCAGCTGAGCAAGGCGAACGAATCGTCTGATACCTCGCTGCTGCGTCGTGGCGTGCTGCTCGATGTGCACGGCTTCGCTATCCGCGAGTCTGCACAGATCCAAACGCTGAGCTCGGGTACTGGCGCGCTGGCCACTACCAACACCGCCGGCTATCCCATCGGATCCACGGCGATCACTCTGGCTTCCGCTGGCACCGGCACCATCCTGAACGGCGACTTCATCACCTTCGCGGGTGACACCAACAAGTACGCCGTTGCCAGTGGCGATACTGATGCCTCCAACGGCGGCACTATCACGCTGGCTGCTCCAGGTCTGCGTAAGGCGATTTCCGCTGCTGCAACCGCCATCACGGTGGTTTCTGCATCGACCCGCAACATGAGCTTCGCTCGCTCGGCCATCGCCTTGGCTACTCGCGCCCCGGCACTGCCGCCCCAGGGCGACAGCGCAGTGGATCGCCAGATCATCACCGACGCAGTGAGTGGGCTGTCGTTCGAAATCGCCATGTACGCCCAGTACCGCCAGATGCAGTACGAAGTGTCTCTGGCATGGGGCGTCGCGGCCGTGAAGCCTGACCACATCGCTGTGTTGCTGGGTTAACGCATTAGCCCGGGGTTCAGCCTCGGGCGCCTTCTTCTGGGAGATACATATGAGTGACAAGACCCTGAAAGTGAAGTCTTGGCATAAAAGCCAGGGCGACTTCGTGATCATTGGCGAGGCCGACTTCGACAAGGATGCTCACACACTGTTTGGTGATAAAAAGCCAACCGCGAAAGAGCAAAAAGCGCTTGACGAGCAGGCTGCAGCCGAACTGTTGACCGCGACCAAAGCGAAGCTGTCCGAGAAGGGCGTCACTTTCGAAGAGGCCGCTACACAAGCAGAACTTCAAACACTGCTCGACGCAGCGGAGTAAATCATGGCTCTGGTGATCGAGAACGGTAACGTGGTGCCGGGTGCCGACAGCTTCGCGACGGCTGCTGAACTGGTCACCTATGCTGCGAACTTCGGCAAGACCATCCCCGCTGACGAGGTGGCGCAGGAGGCCCTTCTGCGCCGCGCAGCTCTGCAAATGGATGCAATGCCCTGGAAGGGGCGTGCGGTGAGCCGTGATCAGGCGCTGGCGTGGCCGAGGGCAGAGGTTAAGCGACAGGACTGGACTCTGCGCCAAGACGAGATACCGGCACAGATCAAGGCCGGGCAGATGGCGCTGGCGGCCGAGATCCATGCTGATGACCTTGCTCCGCCAGAGATAAAGAAAGGTGCCGTAATTAAGGAGCGGGTTGAGGGTGCAGTAGAGCGCCAGTATGCGACTGTTGCGCCTGATATCTCCAGAGCCGCCGCTGGGCGTCAGTCCTATGCTCAGTTCGCAGGACTCCTCGAGTCATCCAGCCAGGTCAGCCTGCGGAGGTCGTAATGACCACCTTCTACGACGAAATGGCCGTGATGGCTTTGGAGATGATCACAGAGTTCGGCCAACCCATCCTTCTGCGAAACACGTCCCCTGGTGAATACGATCCTGAAACCGGCTCGGGCGGAGAGGGCGTGACCACTCAGCAAGCCGCTGAAGGAATCGTCGCAGAGTTCACCGGCCTTGAGTTTCAGCGCAGCACGCTGATTCAACAGGGCGATAAGAAAATCAAGATTGCCGCCAGAGACGTTCTGCCACCGACGCTATTAACGGTTGCCGTCTCCGATATCGCGGTATCCAACAGCTACGACTACTTCTTCCTACCGTTCTCGGTCTGGTCCGTCATCAGTGTGAAAGAGACGAACCCTGCCGGTGCGCCGCTGATATTCGAAATACAAGGGAGGCGCTGATGAGCGTTCCGACAATCACCGCTCTGCCTGCGCCGCCTGCCCGATCTGAAGCACCGAGGGATTTCACTCCCAAGATGGATGCATTTGTGGCTTCGCTTCCAGTCTTCGGGGTTCAGGCGAACGCGCTGGCGGTGTTTGTCGATCAGCGCGCCTCGACGGTTGAGAGCATTGCTACGGAGTCGGGCGAGAACGCCGCGGCGGCACAGCAAGCGGCTGATGCGGCTGCACAGAGTAAGGATGCAGCGGGAGAGAGCCAAGGGGCCGCCGCTGCATCTGAATCGGCTGCGGCAGGTCATGATGAGAGCGCCGACCAAAGTCGTCAGGCAGCGCTGCAAAGTGCAAGCGCGGCCGCTCAGGATCGCAACGCGGCTCAGCAAGCAGCTACAAGTGCCAGTGATAGCGCGACCAGTGCGGCGCAGAGCCAGGCTGGCGCCATCGCCGCGGCGGACTCGGCTGCCACTAGCCGCCAGAACGCCGCAACATCTGCCGGTACTGCTCAGACCAAAGCCGGGGAAGCTGCCCAGTCTGCCGGCAATGCTGCAACCCGGGCACAAGCTGCTCAGTCGAGCGCAGACGCGGCAGCATCGAGCCGAAACAGCGCAACTGAATCGGCTGCGCAATCCAATACGTCCGCCAACGCATCTGCTGCGTCAGCCGGACAGGCCGCATCGTCGGCAGGCGCTGCGCAAACCAGCCAGAACGCA
>DQGF01000374.1:0-252 GCA_003525045.1 Pseudomonas sp.
TGGGCCGCGCCACTGCACCGCAGAACCTGGACGACGAACGTGTTGGCGGGATCAACCAGGCTTACGCCTGGAGCAAGAACTCCAGCGACAAGTTCAGTGGTGTGATCAAACAGTGGAAGCGTCGCAATCCCAAGGCTTATCGCATACTGCGGCCGGTGCTGGCGGTAGTGGTATTGACGTTGTTGGGGTATTGGTTGTTTGGTTGATGCATATTCCTGAATAAACACCGGTCCTGTAGGAGCGAGCTTGCTC
>DQGF01000374.1:626-6448 GCA_003525045.1 Pseudomonas sp.
CCGCCCGGAGCAAGCTCGCTCCTACGCCTGCGCTTGTTCCGCCCGCACTGAACTCATGAACGCCTGCATCGCCGACGATTGAATGCGATGCCGCCGGGTGATCAGCCCATAGGGGGGCAGCCGTGCTTCGAACTTGATCGGCAACACGGCCAGCAGATCACGGCCAGGGTAATCCTCAACCACCGACACCGGTGTAACACCGAGCATGTCGGTCTGCTGTATCAATGAGAGCAAGGTCATGATCGACGTGGTTTCGACAATGCTGCTGGGGATATCGACCCGCGCATTATGAAACACCTGATTGATGATCGCGCGCATCGGGCTTGGGTGCTGTTGCAGCACCCAGGTCATGTTTTGCAATTGCGCCCAGCTCAGCTGCTTCTCCTGCGCCAATGGATTTTGCGCGCCGGCAATCACACACAGGGCTTCTTCGCCAAGGCTGTCGAAGAGTAATTCTTCGGCCCGTGCGCCTGCGGGAATCCGGCCCAATACAATATCCAGTTGATCCTGCAAAAGCGCCTGCACCAGCACGTCGCTGGTATCGACCTGGATGCTCATCGATAACCGCGGATGGCTTTGTTTCAAGGTCGCGATGGTCCGGGTCAACAGCCCCGAGGCCAGCGCCGGAATCGCACCGACCGCGACCCGGCCAAGGTTGCCGGATTCAAGTGCAACCAGTTCTTCACGCATGCCGCTGAGTTCGGCAAACACCATGCGCGCGTAATAAGTCACGGTTTCCCCGAAGGGGGTAGGGCGCATGCCCCGGGGCAGACGCTCGAAGAGTTCCACACCCAGCAAGTCCTCGGCTTCGTGCAGCATCTTGGTCGCCGCCGGTTGGGTCATGCCGATGTGGTCGGCGGCGCGGCGCAACGAGCCGAATTCCTGCAACGCCAGCATCAGCCGTAGCTGGCGCAGACGCAGTCGACTGTGGATCACATTGGCAACAGGAATTCGGGTCATGGCCGCGCTCGCAAAAAAGACTGCGGCAAGCCTGACAACAAATGTCAGGCGTTGCCAGCGTTGCTGTGTCACAGCACCGATTTTGGCTTGGCGATGCTCGGTTTGCGCAGGCCCAACAGGGTTTGCAGCACTTTGGAAATCAGCGGCCAGAACAGCATCAACAGTGCCGCCGTGGTCAAGGAACCCACCAATGGGTTGGACCAGAAGATGCCTATCTGGCCGTCGGAGAACAGCATCGACTGACGGAATGCATCTTCAGCCTTGTCGCCCAAAACGGCTGCAAGCACCAGCGGAGCAATCGGGTAACCGAGTTTCTTGAACAGATAACCCAGCGCGCCGAAGCCGAGCATCAGCACCACGTCGAAGAACGAGTTGTGCACCGAGTAAGCACCGATGGCGCAGACCATGATGATGATCGGCGCAATGATCGAGAACGGTATGCGCAAGATTGAAGCGAACAGCGGCACGGTGGCCAACACCACGATCAGACTCACCACGTTGCCCAGGTACATGCTGGCGATCAGGCCCCAGACGAAGTCATGTTGCTCGACGAACAGTGTCGGGCCAGGGTGCAGGCCCCAGATCATCAACCCGCCGAGCATCACGGCGGCGGTGGCAGAACCGGGAATGCCCAGGGTCAGCATGGGCAGCAGCGCGCTGGTGCCGGCCGCGTGGTCGGCCGTTTCCGGGGCGATTACGCCTTCGAGTTCACCCTTGCCGAAGTTCTCGCGGTTCTTCGAGAAACGTCGCGCCAGGCTGTAGCTCATGAACGATGCCGCGGTCGGACCGCCGGGCGTGATGCCCATCCAGCAACCGACCAACGTACTGCGCACAATGGTCCACCAGTAACGCGGCAACTTGGCCCAGGTGCGCAGGATGATCATCGGTGTGATGCGTGCATGCTCGCCACGGAACACCAGGCCTTCCTCCACCGTGCAGAGGATTTCGCCAATACCGAACAAGCCGATCACCGCCACTTCAAAGCTGATGCCGGTCATCAGGGCCGGCTGGTCGAAGGTCAGGCGCAGGTTGCCCGAGACAGTGTCCATGCCGACGGCGGCCATGGCGAAACCTATCATCATCGCCACCACGGTTTTCAGCGGTGGGTTCTTGCTCATGCCGATGAAGGTGCAGAACGCCAGCAGGTACACCGCGAAGAACTCCGGCGAACTGAAGGACATGGCGAATTCGGCAATCCGCGTCGACAGGAACGTCAGCAGCAAGACGCCGGCCAGCGCGCCGATCAGCGCCGAGCTGAAGGCGGCGGTCAGCGCTTCAGCGGCGCGGCCTTCGCGAGCCATCGGATAGCCGTCGAAGGTGGTCGCCACCGATGAGGGCTCTCCGGGAATGTTGAACAGAATCGAGGTGATCGAGCCGCCGAACAGCGCACCCCAATACATGCACGACAGCAGAATGATCGCCGACACCGGCGACATGGTGAACGTCAGCGGCAGCAGCAACGCCACGCCATTGGGGGCGCCGAGGCCAGGCAACACACCGACCAGAATGCCCAGCAGCACGCCGATCACCATCAGGCCAATATGGCCGGGGGTCAGGATCAGGTTCATGCCTTGCAGCAGGGAATCGAACTCGCTCATTTGAAATGTCTCCCGGCCAGGGCAATCCAGTCGCCCATCGGGCCGGCATCCAGCGGGACCTTGAACCACAGCGCGAAAATCAGGTAGCTGGCGAGTACGGCACCGAGGGATACGGTGCCGATCATCAACTTGCTGTAAGGTTTGACGCGCGCTTTGTCATGCCACATGAACCAGGCAATGAAGCAAGCTGAGGCCAGGTAAATACCGGTGAACGGCATGGCGGCGACGAACAGCGCAATCGGGATGAACACCGACAGCACTTGCCTGAATGCACCGCGGCTGACGAATGAAATGCTCAGGGCTTTCCAGCGCACCAGGGTCAACACACCATTGCCCAGGCTTGCGGCGCTCAATAGCAGGCCGATGTAAAAGGGGAAGTAACCCGGCTCGGGGCCGGAATCGCCCCAGCCGATACCTTGTTCGACGCTGCCGAACATCACCACCACGCCGATCAGCGTGGTGAAGAGTGTCAGACCGAGTTCGACCCAGCGGGTGCCGACCAGCGCCGGTGAATCCGAAGAGTGGGACATGAAAACACCTCCAGGGTGACGGCCGTGCGAAGCGGACGGCCGTGAACAACTCAGTTTTTCAGCCAGCCGGCTTCTTTGAATACCGGGGTGACGCGGGCGGTGTCCTTTTCAATGTAGGCGGTCAGTGGCTCGCCTTCGAGGAAGGTCGGCACCAACGCGTTCTGCTTGACGTAGGCCTTGAACTCAGGGGTCTCGGTGACTTTGCGCATCAGCTCGACATAGAACGCGCGCTGTTCGGCGGTGACTTCGCCGGGCATGAACACGGTGCGCGGGAAACGATACTGATCAATGCCCAGGCCCTGTTCGTGGCAGGTCGGAACGTCGGCCCAGGATTTATCTCCGGCAACTTTGTCGGTATAGCTCATGCGCTCCTTACTGAACACACAGAGCGGCTCGACCTGGTCGCCACGCCATTGGCTGATGCTTTCGCTGGGATTATTGACGTTGGCGGCGATGTGCTTGCCGGCCAGTTGGGTCGCGGCTTCACTGCCGCTCTTGAACGGGATGTACACCAGTTTGCTGTTGTTGGTCTGGTTCAGCAGCAGGGTCAGGGTCTGGTCGACATCCTTGGATTGGCTACCGCCCATGCGCATTTTCGACGGATCGGCTTTCGCTGCCTCGTAGAAGCCCTTGGCATCTTTCCATGGCGCATCCTTGTAGCTCCAGAGGATGAAGTCATCCTCGGCTACGGCCGCTACCGGGGTGAGTTCCTGCCATTGATAGCCGAGCTTGGAAACCAGCGGCAACAGGTAGATGTTATTGGTGCCGATCACCAGTTTTTCGGGATCGCCCTTGTTCATTTTCAGGTCGAGAAAGGCTTCGGCGCCATTGCCGCCGCCCTTGTTCAGGACGATGGTATTCACATCAAGGAACTTGTGCGTAGTGATGATCGACTGGATCAGTCGACCGAGCTGGTCGGTGCCGCCACCCGGGCCGCCGGCGACGACGATTTCGACGTTCTTGTCCGGTTGCCAGGCGTGAGCGAGAGCGGGAAGGCCACCAGCGGCGACCAGTGTGCAGCCAAGAGCCAGACGGGATGTGCGACGGACGAATGCATTTCGCATGGAAGGGCCTCGTTTTTGTAGTTGTTATGAGTGACTTGTCTGCGCTCGAAAGCCGCAAGCCTGGGCTGAGTGTGGGAAAGCGCCGCCTCCGCGTCTAGTCAAAACAATACATACACCGATAGCCTGGGGTTATAGGTTGCCACGAAGAAAAGGGCATTAATCGCCAGGAGCTTTGCGCCAGAGCCATTTGAGTGGAAAGTCGATTTAGACGCAATACCCTGAAAGCCCCCTGAAAGCGCGGCATGACATAACCCAAGGCTATCGCCTTATTTCAAGTTTTGATTGGACGGTTATCACTGAGCCTTCGATAGTGCTCGCCAGTACCGCCATGTAGCGGTGAATTGCACCCAGAACAATAATAAATCGAGGTATGCACCATGGCCCGTCCCAGTGCTTCCCTACATTATTCGCCCGGCGCAGGTGTGCAGCGTACGGCTGCGGCGACATCGCTGCCCGACACCACCAGCGTCAGCGATGTGCGGTGGTGGATCTTCTCGATCGCGCCATCGACCGGACATCGCCTGAACCATTGAGGAATGAAGCATGAACAAGACAACCATCGCCATGGTCCTGGGGGACCCGGCGGGCATCGGCCCGGAACTGATCGCGCGCCTGCTCGGCGAGCCCGAAGTACGCAGCCTGGCCAATGTGATTTTGATTGCCGACGAGGCGGAGATGCGTCGCGGTATGCGCATTGCCGGGACGGAGTTTCCTTACCGCCGTGTGGAATCTCTGGATCAGCTGGATTTTCGCGATGACACGCCTCTGTTCTATGACTTTCGTGGCGACACCCTTGGCGAATTTCCCCGCAGTGAAGCCAGTGTCATCGGTGGCCGCTACAGCCTCGACACCCTGGAAAAGGCCCTGCGCCTGACCGAAGCCGGCACCACCGATGCGGTGCTGTTCGGACCGCTGAACAAGACCTCGCTGCACATGGCCGGCATGGCCCATAGCGACGAGCTGCACTGGTTCGCCGAGCTGCTGGATTTCCACGGGCCGTTCTGCGAATTCAATGTGCTCGACAATCTCTGGACCTCGCGCGTGACGTCCCACGTGGCCCTGGCCGATGTGCCGGGCATGCTCACTCAGGCGCGGGTGGTGGAAGCGATCCAGCTGATCGACACCGCGCTCAAGCGTAATGGCCTGGAGAAACCGCGGATCGGTGTGTGCGGGTTGAACCCGCACAACGGCGACAACGGCTCGTTCGGTCGCGAAGAGCTGGACATCATTGGCCCTGCAGTGCGCTCGGCGCAGGCGTTGGGAATCGCGGCTGAAGGGCCGTATCCGGGAGACACGATTTTCCTCAAGGTGCAGGGCGATGCCAGTGCCTTCGACGCGGTGGTGACCATGTATCACGACCAGGGGCAGATCGCGATCAAGTTGATGGGCTTCTCCCGTGGAGTGACGGTGCAAGGGGGGTTGCCGATTCCGATTACCACACCGGCGCATGGCACCGCGTTTGATATTTCGGGGCAGGGCAAGGCCAACGTCGGCGCCATCCGCCAGGCATTCGAAATCGCCTGCCGGATGGGGGCCAACACCTACTGACACACCGCAACACCCTTGTGGGTGCGGCAATATCGATGTCCACCCCCGACCCCTGTGGGAGCGGGCTTGCTCGCGAAGGCAGTGTGTCAGGCAGCATTAATGTCGACTGACACGGCCTCTTC
>DQGF01000374.1:6774-9541 GCA_003525045.1 Pseudomonas sp.
CGCTCCCACATTTTTTTGTGTGACGCCTGATAACCCTATCTAGCCATAAATCTCTTTATGCGATCACCCCAGGTTATCGCCGGATACGCATAAGTGATTATCCGCAGCCCCTTGGCGCTGGCTAAAGTCGCTCCATCGAATGCCAGACCCGGCCACTCCAGCGGCTCTGCGCAACGACCCGACAACTACAAAAAGCCGGCAGCGCAAGGAACTGTATTCATGAAAATCAAAGCCATCCGTACCCGCGTTTTCGAGTGGAAAGGCAAAGTCGTCCCACCGCAAGCGCACTTCTGCACCAACGCCAGCGACATCCTGTTCGAGCGCGGCGACGCCATGGGCTCGTTCCGTTTCCACGGCTGGCTGGTGGTGGAAGTCGAGACCGATACCGGTCTGGTCGGCATCGGTAACTGCGCCCTGGCGCCACGAGTGGCCAAGGAAATCATCGACACCTACCTGGCGCCGATCGCCATTGGAGAAGACCCGTTCGACAACGAATACATCTGGCAGAAGATGTACCGTCAGAGCCACGCCTGGGGCCGTAAAGGCATCGGCATGGCGGCGATCTCGGCGATCGACATCGCCATCTGGGACATCATGGGCAAAGCAGTGAACAAGCCGGTGTTCAAGCTGCTCGGCGGTCGCACCAAGGAAAAGATCTGGACCTACGCCTCCAAGCTCTACGCCAACGACAACCTCGACCTGTTCCTCGAAGAGGCCCAAGGCTATCTGAACCAGGGGTTCACGGCGCTGAAAATGCGTTTCGGCTACGGCCCGAAAGATGGCCCGGCGGGCATGCGCAAGAACATCGAACAAGTGCGGGCGCTGCGTGAACTGGCCGGCCCGGACATCGACATCATGCTCGAGTGCTACATGGGCTGGACCCTGGAATATGCACGCCGCATGTTGCCCAAACTCGCCGAGTTCGAACCACGCTGGCTCGAAGAACCGGTGATCGCCGACGATATCGAGGGTTATATCGAGCTGAAAAAAATGGGCATCATGCCGATCTCCGGCGGCGAGCATGAATTCACGTCCTACGGCTTCAAGGACCTGCTGGAACGCCGCGCCATCGACGTCATCCAGTACGACACCAACCGCGTCGGTGGCATCACCGCCGCGCGCAAGATCAACGCCATGGCCGAAGCCTGGTCGGTGCCGGTGATCCCGCACGCCGGGCAGATGCACAACTACCACCTGACCATGTCCACCACCGCGTCGCCGATGGCCGAGTTCTTCCCGGTGTTCGACGTCGAGGTCGGCAACGAACTCTTTTACTACGTGTTCAAGGGCGAGCCACAACCGGTCAACGGCTACATCCAGCTCGACGACAACAAACCGGGTCTGGGCCTGGAAATCTCCGATGAGTACCTGAGCGACTTCAACATCATCGAGTGACCTTGAGGTGCCGTTTGTGAGCGGCGCGATCCACGACTTTCTGGAGGGCCGGACATGCGTCTGATTCAATATGAAAACACTGCCGGGGAGCGCCAGGTCGGTCTCGTCGAGGGTACACAGGTCCAGGTAGTGCGCGACACCCGCAGCACCCGAGAACTGGCACTCGCGGCCATTCGCGCCCAACACAGCCTGCAAGAAGAAGTCGCCCAGCGCGGTACCGAGCCGGGCCCGGATTACGCGCAACTGTTGCAGCAGGGCAACGTGCTGCCGCCGCTGGACCATGAAGACCCGGCTCATTGCCTGATCAGCGGTACCGGCCTGACCCATTTGGGCAGCGCCTCGGCGCGGGACAAGATGCACCAGCAGGGCGGTGCGGTCGAAGCCGGCATGACCGACACCATGCGCATGTTCAAGTGGGGGCTGGAGGGCGGCAAACCAGCAGCCGGCCAGGTCGGTGCGCAGCCGGAATGGTTCTACAAGGGCGATGGCAGCATCGTTGTGCGCCCCGGCGCGGACTTCCCGGTGCCGCCCTTTGCCGAAGATGCCGGCGAAGAACCGGAGCTTACCGGTCTCTATGTGATCGGCGACGATGGCCAGCCGTATCGCGTCGGTTATGCCTTGGGCAACGAGTTTTCCGACCATGTGATGGAGCGACGTAATTACCTGTACCTCGCCCATTCGAAACTGCGTTTCTGCGCCTACGGTCCGGAGCTGCGGGTCGGTGAATTGCCCAGGCATCTGGCGGGCACCAGTCGCATCAAGCGCAACGGCGAAACCATCTGGGAAAAGGAATTCCTCAGCGGCGAAGACAACATGTGCCACAGCCTCGCCAACCTCGAATTCCACCACTTCAAATACGCACAGTTTTTGCGGCCGGGCGATGTCCACGTGCATTACTTCGGCACCGCCACGCTGTCGTTTGCCGACGGGGTGAAAACCCAGCCGGGGGATCGCTTCCAGATCAGCCTCGATGAGTTCGGCGCACCGCTGGAAAACGGCATTGACGAAAGCGCCCAGCCGTTGGCCATCGGCCAGGTGCGTGCGCTTTAAGCCTTCAATAACCGGCGCTGTCGGCCGGTCTAGGAATCACTCATGACCACGCTACTCGGACACAATTACATCGGCGGTCAGCGCAGCGCCAACGGCACTCTGCAGCTGCAAAGCCTCGACGCGACCAGCGGTGAGCCACTGCCCGGTAGCTTCTTCCAGGCGACTGAAGCCGAAGTGGATGCGGCCGCCAACGCCGCGGCTGCTGCCTACCCGATCTACCGCAACTTGAGCGCGGAGAAACGTGCGCTGTTCCTCGACGCCATCGCCGATGAAATCGATGCCTTGGGCGATGATTTCGTCGCTACCGTATGCCGTGAAACTG
>DQGF01000165.1:0-749 GCA_003525045.1 Pseudomonas sp.
CACGTAGGCGCCGCCGGCCTTGATGATCGCCAGCAGGCCGATCAGCAGTTGCGGTGAACGCTCGGCGGCGATGGCCACGCAGACATCCGGGCCGACGCCTTTGTCGCGCAGGTAATGGGCCAGTCGGTTGGCCTGGGTGTGCAATTCGGCGAAGTCCAGTTGGCCGCCGTCCCACATCAGTGCGATGCGTTCCGGGGTCAGGCGCGCCTGTTCGTGGAGCAGCTCCGGCAGCCATTGGCTGGCCGGTGTGCACGGGGCGGCGCTCCAGGCTGCTTGCTTAGCGTGTTCGCTCGGCGTCAGCAATTGCAGGTCGGCAATGGCCGTGAGCGGCTGCGCGCAAATGGCTCGCAGCAGGTTGCGCAAATGTTCGGCCAGACGCTCGATGGTCGCGGCGTCGAACAGTTCGCTGGCGTAGTCGAAGGACAGGCTCAGGCGACCGTTACGGTCTTCCTCGCTGTGCAGTTGCAGATCGAACTTGGCTTCGCGGCTGTGCCATGGCAGCTCTTCGGCGAGCAATCCAGGCAGGCGTTTTAATGCGCTGAGGTCGCGTTGCTGATGGTTGAACATGACCTGGAACAAGCCTTGTTCGCGGGCTTGCGGGAAGGCTTCGAGCAGTTGTTCGAACGGCAGATCCTGATGCGCTTGTGCGCCCAACGCGGCCTGACGGGTCTGCGCCAGCAGCTCGACGAATGGCAGCCGCGAATCCACCTCGGCGCGCAGCACCTGGGTGTTGATGAAGAAGCCGATCA
>DQGF01000165.1:1050-1246 GCA_003525045.1 Pseudomonas sp.
GCCGATCAACCCTTGGGTTTCCACGCGCGGACGGTTGGCATTGGGCACGCCGATGCGGATGTCACGCTGGCCACTGTAGCGGTGCAGAAGACTCTGGAAGGCCGTAAGCAACAGCATGAAGGTCGTCGATTCATGGGCCTGGGCGGTCTGGCGAATGGCCTCGCTCAGGGTCGCGCCCAGCTTTATGCTATGGCGG
>DQGF01000165.1:1543-1809 GCA_003525045.1 Pseudomonas sp.
AGCTTTATGCTATGGCGGGCGGCACTGTGGCGGTGTTGCGCCGAGCGCGGATGATCGGCGGCCAGGCTCAGGGTTGGATGCTCATCGCCCAACTGTGCTGTCCAGTAGGCCAGTTGCCGCTCGCCCTCCCCTTGCGCCAGCCATTGGCGCTGCCAGCTGCCGTAGTCGGCGTACTGGGTGGGTAATGCCGCAAGCGTCGCCGTTTGCCCTTGGGACGCTGCGGCATACAGCCGCGAGAACTCGTCGATCAGCACGTTCATCGACCA
>DQGF01000165.1:2101-2859 GCA_003525045.1 Pseudomonas sp.
CACGTTCATCGACCAGCCATCGGCGATGATGTGGTGCAGCGTCACCAACAACTGGTGATCCTCATCATCGAGGCGCACCAGCGTCACCCACAGCAGCGGGCCTTGCTCCAGATCGAACTCGGTGTGGGCTTCCTCCTCACGGATTTGCAGCGCACGGGCTTCACGCTCGGCGACGGGCAGATCGCTGATGTCGATCCGTTGCAGATTGAATGCTGCGGCGGCGTCGACCTGTTGCAGCGCCACACCGTCATGCTCGAAAAACCGCGTGCGCAGGGATTCGTGGCGTTCGATCAACTGCTGAAAACTGGCGCGCAAAGCGTCTTCATCCAGCTCACCGCGCAGGCGCAAGGCGCCGGGGATGTTGTAGGCGCTGCTTTGCGGGTCCAGCTGCCAAGTGATCCATAGGCGGTTTTGTGCCAGGGATTGCGGCATGGCTTCGCTGCGCGACAGTGGGGTAATCGAACCTTGGGCCGGGCCTGCGTCCTGTTGCAACTGAGCCACGGCAGCGGTAAACGCGCCCAGGGTTGGCGCTTCGAACAACAGGCGCAGGTTCAGCTCCAGGCCGAGGCTTTGCCGCAGACGCGCAACCACCTGAGTGGCGGCAATGGAGTTACCGCCGAGCAGGAAGAAATGATCGTCGGCGTTGACCTGTTTGACCTGCAGTTGCTCGCACCAGATCTGGCCGATCAGGCTTTGCAACTCAGAGCCGAATTCAGTTTTGACTTCACTGTCGGTAGCAGCCGACGGGAACCGCGCAT
>DQGF01000165.1:3137-5799 GCA_003525045.1 Pseudomonas sp.
TCACTGTCGGTAGCGGCCGACGGGAACCGCGCATAACTGTCGAGGCTGCCGTCCGCCAGACGATTGCGGCACGCCGAGCGTTGCAACTTGCCGCTGGACGTCTTGGGCAGCGCGCCCGGATTGAGCAGCACCACCACCTTTGGCGCCTCCTGATACGCCTCGGCCACGGCTTGGCGGATAGCGTTGATCAGCGCCTCGGGCGGGAGGATTTTTTGCACGCTGCGGCTGATTTCCGCCGCGATGCCGATGCCTTCCTGCCCTTCGCTGTTCACGGCGAAAGCGGCGACGCGACCTTTGCGCACCACTTCCACTGCGCGCTCGATGGTCTGTTCGATGTCCTGCGGATAAAGGTTATGCCCGCGCACGATCAGCATGTCTTTCAGGCGTCCGGTGATGAACAGCTCGCCAGTGCGCATGAAACCGAGGTCGCCGGTACGCAGCCAGGTACGGCCAGCGTGCTGGACGAAAGTTTTGGCGGACGCTTCGGGGTTGCGCCAGTAGCCATGGGCGATGCTCGGGCCGCAAGCCCAGACTTCGCCGACGGTGTTGTCGGCCAGTTCGTTGAGCGCTGCGGGATCGACGATCAGTATCGCGTGATCCGGTTGGCTGATGCCGCAGCTCATGATCGCGCTGCCCTCGCCCGGCTCGGCACGGTTTTGCGCCAAGGCCTGATCGTCTACCCGCAGGTTGCCAATACCCTGGCCGCGAGGGCTGCCGGCGACGAACAGTGTGGCCTCGGCCAGACCGTAGGACGCCATGAAACTGTCCGGGGTAAAACCGCTGGCCGCGAACTTCTCGGCAAAGCGTTCCAGAGTGTCGAGGCGAATCGGCTCGGAGCCGGAATACGCTACGCGCCATCCGCTCAGATCGAGGCGCTCCAAGGCCGATTCGCTGACCCGCTCGCTGCACAGCCGATAAGCAAAATCCGGCCCGCCGCTGATGGTGCCGCCGTACTCGCTGATCGCTTCCAGCCAGCGCAACGGCCGGCCGAGGAAGTAGGCCGGCGACATCAATACACAGGGCACACCGCTGAAAATCGGCTGCAACAGCCCGCCAATCAGGCCCATGTCGTGATACAGCGGCAGCCAGCTGACGATCACATCGTCGGGATTCAAATCGATACCGAAGCCGTGGCGAATCAGCAGCTCGTTAGCCACCAGGTTGCCGTGGCTGACCTGCACACCTTTGGGCAATGCAGTGGAGCCAGAGGTGTATTGCAGAAAGGCGATGTGATTGTCTTGCAGGTCCGGCACGACCCAGCGTTCGGCCAGGGCGCTGTCGAGGGTGTCGACGCAGAGTAACGGCGGCGCGCCTTCAATGTGCAGCAACGCATTGCGCAGGTCGGCGCGGGTCAACAGCAAGCGCGGTTCGGCATCGCTGATGATCGACAGCAGGCGCTCCTGGTGATGACGACGCGTCGACTCCGGCGGATAGGCCGGCACGGCAATCACGCCCGCATATAAGCAGCCAAAAAACGCTGCGACATAATCCGTACCGCTGGGAAACAGCAACACCGCACGATCGCCCAACGCCGCCTCCGCCTGCAACGCCCCGGCAATAATGCGCGCCCGCTGATCCAGCTCGCGATAACTGAGCACCACAGCCTGGTCCTCGGTTTCGGCGAGAAAACGCAAGGCCACCCGATCCGGCGTCAGGGCCGCGCGGCGCTGGAGGGCTTGGACCAGTGTGCTGGGGAGTTCGAACGCGTCGGTCATGAGGTTTCCTGCCAGAATTGGGCTGTAGGAGCGAGCTTGCTCGCGAAAAACCGGAGAACGCCGCGGGGTGTCAGGTGCCCATCGTCATCGTTAACGACCTTCGCGAGCGAGCTCGCTCCTACAGGGTTATGAGGATTGCGCTGTGCTATTCACCAATGAGAACGGATGACGTCTTTAAATAATTAGTCGGCGGGCTGGATCGCCAACCCCGCGGTGGTGCGTCAGCGTGTCGCAGTTCTCACTCTGCACCCTTGACGAGCATTAATTCTCTTTCTCAATTGACAATCATTATCATTCAACATAATTTGTCGCTCGATGTGTAGGACGGCACCGGCCTTCCAGTCGTCCTACTAACCTATTTGCAGCAGGGTGATTTCCAATGACGGAACAAGTGTCCACAAGCAGGTGCGATTCACCGCTACTTCAGGCATTCGTCGACAATCGACTGATTCTGGTCAAGATCGCAGCCCGTATCACCGGCTGCCGCTCGCGTGCTGAAGACGTGGTTCAGGATGCGTTCTTTCGCCTGCAATCGGCGCCGCAGATCACGTCCTCGTTCAAGGCTCAGCTCAGCTATCTGTTCCAGATCGTGCGCAACCTGGCGATCGATCACTACCGTAAACAGGCACTGGAACAGAAGTATTCGGGGCCTGAAGAAGAAGGTCTGAACGTGGTGATTCAAGGCGCTTCGCCGGAAACCTCGCACATCAATTTCTCGACCCTGGAACACATTGCCGATGCGCTGACGGAGCTGCCCAGCCGTACCCGCTACGCCTTCGAGATGTACCGCCTGCATGGCGTGCCGCAAAAGGACATCGCCAAGGAACTCGGTGTTTCGCCGACCCTGGTGAACTTCATGATTCGCGATGCTTTGGTGCACTGCCGGAAGGTGTCGGGGAGTCGGGTGGATACCTTCGCTCGTCGTTAAAAGCTTCGCGGGCAAGCCT
>DQGF01000163.1 GCA_003525045.1 Pseudomonas sp.
CAAGCCTCGCTCCTACAGGGGTGTAGAGATTATTGAAAGATGTATTCACTTGAAGATCTATTGCACCTGATGAACCGCCTGCGCGACCCGCAGTTCGGCTGCCCGTGGGACATCAAGCAAACCTACGAAACCATCGTCCCGCATACCCTCGAGGAAGCCTACGAAGTTGCCGACGCCATCGAGCGCGGAGACTTCGATCACTTGCAGGGTGAGTTGGGCGATTTGCTGTTCCAGGTGGTTTATTACAGCCAACTGGCCCGGGAAGAAGGGCGCTTCGAATTCGCTGGCGTGGTCGACAGCATCACCCGCAAGCTGATCCGCCGTCATCCTCACGTGTTTCCTACCGGCGATCTGTACGCGCCGCTGGATGTCCCGCGTTTGAATGAAGAGCAGGTCAAACAGCGCTGGGAAGAGATCAAGGCCGAAGAGCGCGCGGAGAAATCCTCCGTGCCGCAACAGCTGTCCTTGCTCGATGACGTACCCGCGGCATTGCCGGCATTGTCCCGTTCGGCCAAGTTGCAGAAGCGTGCAGGGCAGGTCGGTTTCGACTGGCCGGACGCCTTGCCGGTGCTGGACAAGGTCCGCGAAGAACTCGATGAAATACTCGAGGCGATGGCCGACAACGATCCGGTGGCGATTGCCGATGAAGTCGGTGACCTGCTGTTTTCCGTGGTCAATCTGGCGCGACATCTCAAGGTCGACCCGGAAACTGCATTGCGGGGCGCCAACAACAAGTTCGAAAGACGCTTCCGATTTATCGAACAGGCATTGCGCGACACCCACCGTCCCATGGAAGATTGCACCCTCGAAGAGTTGGACGCCTTGTGGGGCGAAGCCAAACGTCAGGAAAAGAATTTGCCCAGCTGCGGTTGAGCAGTTGCCTAAGTGAGAAATAAGCACCATGAGCATTTCCCTTCGCGACCAGTTGCTCAAAGCAGGGCTGGTCAACCAGAAGCAGGCCAAGCAGGTCGGCAAAGATAAACAGAAGCAGCAACGTCTGGCCCACAAAGGCCAGATCGAACTCGATGATTCGCAGCAGCGGGCGGCTCAGGAAGCCATGGCCGAGAAGGTCAAGCGCGACCAGGAGCTGAACCGTCAGCAGCAGGAAAAGGCCGAGGCGAAGGCCCGCGCCGCGCAGGTCAAGCAATTGATCGAAGTCTCGCGCCTGCCGAAGTTGACGACCGAGGACTACTACAACTTCGTCGATGACAAGAAGGTCAAGCGCCTCTCCGTCAACACCCTGATGCGCAACAAGCTCAGCAGCGGTTCGCTGGCGATCGTGCACCACGCCGGCGGCTACGAAGTAATCCCGCGTGAGGCGGCCCTGAAGATCCAGGAGCGCGATCCGCAACGCATCGTGCAGCTGAATGTGCAGACCGAAGAAGTCGCTGCGGAAGACGATCCATACGCGGCCTACCAGATTCCCGACGATCTGATGTGGTAACTCGTTAAAGGCTGCAATTACGACAAACCCCGCTCATGGCGGGGTTTGTCGTTTTCAATGCTGTAGTTGCTCAGGCTCCGCGCCTAGGCGGATAGCCGTTCACGTTGCTGCTCCAATGTTTCCAGTTCGGCCTTGTAGTTGTGGGCGTCAGCCTCGGAATGAAACATCCCGACCAGCATGTCTTGTTGGTGCACGTCCCAGATCCGGATACCGGCGGCTACACCCTCGTGGGACTTATGTGAATCGTCGCGTTCAGTTACTTTTACAGTCATCTGCTAGCTCCAATCTCTGTTATCTGCAGCAAGGCGTGTGCAGGACTTTGTTATATGTTTGGTTAGCTTGCTAAGTAAACGACTGGATTCGGTAACAGACTTTTGCAAGATCGGAGAAAGTCTCGCAGCCCGCCAAATGCGCGACATTCGGTCGCAGGGCGTTAAGTTTCATGACAAAAGCTTCATGTTGGCGAGGAACAAATCGCGAAGTGAAACGGGTACCTGTAGGAGCCAGGCTTGCCGGCGAAGGCGTCTTCAAGTGCGCCTTCGCCGGCAAGCCTGGCTCCTACAAAAGCAAAAGCAAAAGCAAAAAAAACGCCCCGAACCAGTCGGGGCGTTTTTATGTACAGCGAAGCGGCAGCGGGTATTACTTACCCGACCAGCGCTTCAGTACCAGAGTAGCGTTAGTACCACCGAAACCGAAGCTGTTGCTCATGACAGTGTTGATGGTGGCATCTTCGC
The DNA here is from genome assembly GCA_003525045.1 of Pseudomonas sp. GTDB lineage: Bacteria > Pseudomonadota > Gammaproteobacteria > Pseudomonadales > Pseudomonadaceae > Aquipseudomonas. The sequence continues at coordinate 2,179 of DQGF01000163.1, forward strand.
GAGTCTTGGTCAGGATCGGCATGTCAGCCACTTCCGGGTCCAGTTCGTCGATGTTGGCGGAACCCGCCATGAAGTTGCCTTCCATCATCAGCATGCAGTAGATCGCTTCGTGAACGCCAGCGGCGCCCAGGGAGTGACCCGACAGGCTCTTGGTGGAGCTGATAGCCGGAGCCTTGTCGCCGAATACTTCACGCACTCCCTTCATTTCCATGACATCGCCGACCGGAGTCGAGGTGCCGTGGGTGTTCAGGTAGTCGATCGGAGCGTCAACGGTGGACATGGCCATCTGCATGCAGCGGATGGCGCCTTCGCCGCTTGGGGCGACCATGTCGTAGCCGTCGGAGGTCGCGCCGTAGCCAACGATTTCCGCGTAGATCTTCGCGCCGCGGGCCAGAGCGTGTTCCAGCTCTTCGACCACGACCATGCCGCCACCGCCGGCGATGACGAAACCGTCACGCTTGGCGTCGTAGGCACGGGAAGCTTTTTCCGGGGTTTCGTTGTACTGGCTGGACAGGGCGCCCATGGCGTCGAACAGGAACGATTGGCTCCAGTGTTCTTCTTCACCGCCGCCGGCGAACACGATGTCCTGCTTGCCCATCTGGATCTGTTCCATGGCGGTACCGATGCAGTGGGCACTGGTGGCGCAGGCAGAAGCGATGGAGTAGTTCAGGCCCTTGATCTTGAACGGCGTGGCCAGGCAAGCGGAAACGGTGCTGCTCATGGTCCGCGTCACGCGGTATGGGCCGACGCGCTTCACGCCTTTCTCGCGCAGGATGTCCAGCGCTTCCATCTGGTTCAGCGTGGAGGCGCCACCGGAACCGGCGATCAGGCCGGTACGCGGGTTGGAGACTTGCTCATCGGTCAGACCGGAGTCAGTGATGGCGTCTTTCATGGCCAGGTAGGCGTAAGCCGCCGCGTGGCCGACGAAGCGATAGATCTTGCGATCGATCAGCTCTTCGAGGGGAAGGTCAATGGAGCCGGAAACCTGGCTACGCAGACCCATTTCGGCATATTCCGGGTTGAACCGGATGCCAGGGCGGCTTGCACGCAGGTTAGCGGAGACGGTCTCTTTGTCATTGCCCAGGCACGAAACGATGCCCAGACCAGTGATAACGACGCGGCGCATGCGGATAACCCTTAGAAGTTTTCAGTGGAGGTGAACACGCCGACCCGGAGGCCTTCGGCGGTGTAGATTTCGCGGCCGTCGACACTGACCGAACCATCGGCTATAGCGAGGTTCAGCTTGCCTTTCAGGACGCGCTTGATCTGAATGTTATACGTAACTTTCTTGGCGGTCGGCAGGACCTGACCAAAGAACTTCACTTCGCCCGAACCCAGTGCGCGACCGCGGCCCGGCAGACCCTGCCAGCCGAGGAAGAAGCCGACCAGTTGCCACATGGCATCGAGGCCCAGGCAGCCCGGCATCACCGGATCGCCTTCGAAGTGACAGGCGAAGAACCACAGGTCCGGAGTGATATCCAGCTCGGCGACCAATTCACCTTTGCCGTACTTGCCACCTTCTTCGCTGATGTGGGTGATGCGATCAACCATCAGCATGTTGGGGGCGGGCAGTTGCGCGTTACCTGGGCCGAACAGCTCACCGCGACTGCAGCGCAGCAGGTCTTCCCGAGTAAAGGCGTTTTGTTTGGTCATGCGAGCTCCTCAATAGTCCCATGCGGCAGGTGGGGCAAATCTTCCCGGCCGGTCGAAGCATTCATGCCTCGAATCAGCAGCCTACTCATAGACTATTGCGTTGTGGTGAAAGTCACAGCACCAAGGACATGAATGTACACTTGTGCACTGAAATTATTATTCAAGCCCCTTTTCGGGCCTGTTCGGGTGCCTAAGACTGCCGCACTTTCGCCTTTCACGCCAGTCACAGATGGTCGAAAGGCCTGCGCTACTGCACCCATCGCTGCAAAATCTGCTGCAGATCAGTGCGTTTGAATGGCTTAGCCAGGTAATCGTTCATTCCCGCCGATAAACAGGCTTCGCGGTCGCCCTGCAAGGCATTGGCGGTCAGGGCGATGATTGGCAAGCCAGCGCAGCCAGGCAACTGGCGAATCTGTCGGGTCGCTTCATAGCCGTCGATGATCGGCAGTCGGCAATCCATCAGAATCGCTTCGAAAATCAGACTCTCGGCACTGCGCACCGCCTGCGCGCCATCGGTCGCAACGCTGACAGTAAAGCCCAGGCTGCGCAACATTGCCTCGATAACCGTCTGGTTGACCGGATTGTCCTCGACCAGCAGCACATTGCGCCCTTCACCATCACCGGTTCCGGTAGGCGTCCGTGGGGTCAATATCGGCAGCGTCTGTTTATACAGCGCCAGCGGAATTTCCAGAGTGAACACCGAACCACGACCTTCTTCGCTCTGGGCGCGCAAGGTGCCGCCCATGCGTTCAGCCAGGGTGCGGGCAATGGGGAGCCCCAGCCCGGTGCCGCCATAGCGCCTTGAAATGGAACTGTCGGCCTGCTGGAAGGCATTGAACATCGATTCCAGGTTCTCGCTGGAAATACCGATCCCGCTGTCGCGCACCGTGCAGGTGAACCAGAGCAGTTGGTGATCCAGCGACTGCCATTGCGGTTCGAGGGTGACGCGACCTTTCTCGGTGAACTTCAGCGCATTGCCGACCAGGTTGACCAGGATCTGCCGGATCCGCGTCGGGTCGCCCTGTACCTGCAACGCGCGCAGGCTATCGGGAATCAGCAGTGCCAGATCCAGCCCGCGTTGCGCCGCGCTGTGCGAGAACGCCTGGGCGCAACTGCCGATCAGGTCCGCGAGGTTGAACGGAATGTGTTCCAGCTCCAGTTCCGAGCGCTCGATGCGCGAGAAATCGAGAATGTCGTTGATGACTTTGAGCAGGTGTTCGGTGGACTCCGAAGCCAGCGCCGCGTATTCGACCTGCTCCTCAGTCATCTCGGTGGTTTCCAGCAATTGCAGCATGCCCAGCACGCCATTCATCGGGGTGCGGAT
>DQGF01000352.1 GCA_003525045.1 Pseudomonas sp.
AGCGGGAGCAAGCTCCCTCGCCCACAAAAAGCCCCCTGTTGCCAGAAGGGATCGCTACGGACGGATTTCGATCATCGTGCCATCCGGCACCAGTCCCCAAATCTCGCGCATGTCCATGTTGCGCATGGCGATGCAGCCGTCGGTCCAGTCCAGGGTGTGAAACAGGCCTTCGGGATTTTCTTCGGTGTCCGGGGTGCCGTGGATCATGATCATGCCGCCGGGCTCGACGCCTTCGCGCCGGGCGCGGGCGGAGTCGCTGATGTTCGGGTAGGAAATGTGCATCGACAGGTTGAAACGGTCGCTGGTCTTGCGCCAGTCCAGCCAATAGAAACCTTCAGGCGTGCGTTTGTCGCCTTCCATGAGTTTCGGGCCGATGGGTCTTTTTCCCAATGAAATGCGATAGGTCTTGAGCGGCTTGCCGTCGTTGATCAATTGCAGTTGGTGGGCAGATTTGAGAACCAGGACTTTTTCGACGACTTTGCCGTCCAGGGTTTCCGCTGTGGAGGCCTGGGAAACAGTGATGAACGACAGACAAAACACGGCGAGCAACCAGCGCATTGAAACGATATCCCTGAAAGGTGTCGCGACTATTTTATTTATAGAAGGTTTTTTAACGGATGGCAGGTTGAACAAGCGGCGGGATCGATTCGGACCGCACGGGGTAGATCTCGGTCCGCCGGTCTGCGAAAAAGCATTCTAGGGTACGGCCTACCGTACGGAAAGCCAGCTCGGACCAAGGGATGTCGGCTTCTTCGAACAGCGCCACTTCCAGGCTTTCGGGGCCAGCGGAATAATCCAGATCCACCAGCTCCGCACGAAAGAACACATGCACCTGGCTGATGTGCGGCACATCGATCAATGTATAGATGCTCAGGTTGCGCACCCGGGCACAGGCCTCTTCAGCCGTCTCGCGAATCGCCGCCTGCTCGATGGTTTCGCCGTTCTCCATGAAGCCGGCAGGCAGGGTCCAGTAACCGAGCCGCGGCTCGATGGCGCGTCGGCACAGCAACACCTTAGAGCCCCAGGTCGGCACGCAACCGGCGACGATATTGGGGTTCTGGTAATGAATCGTATGACAGCTGTCGCAGACATAACGCAGGCGCGAATCGCCTTCTGGAATGCGCTGGGTCACCGGGTTGCCGCACTGACTGCAAAATTTCATGCTTGGGTTCCTGAATGCTGCGCCTATCTTGGCGTGCGGCGGTGTCTGTCGGCAAGTTGTCGTTTAGCGACATGCAGCAGTTATGGGGTTGGGCGGTCGGTTCGATTGGTGCATGATGCGAGGTAGAGAATAAATCGAGAAGTCTCATGCTGGACGAGCTACTGCATCGAGTAAGCAACCACACCCCACTCACATTGGAAACCGACAAACGTTTCCCTGAGGCCGCGGTATTGGTGCCCATCACTCGCAGTGATGAACCGGAACTGGTCCTGACCCTGCGCGCCAGCGGGCTCTCGACCCATGGCGGTGAAGTCGCTTTCCCCGGCGGTCGCCGCGACCCCGAAGACCCGGACCTTATTTTCACGGCCCTGCGTGAGGCCGAAGAAGAAATCGGCCTGCCGCCGGGGCTGGTCGAAGTGATCGGGCCGCTGAGCCCGCTGATCTCACTGCATGGCATCAAGGTCACGCCTTATGTCGGCGTGATTCCGGACTTCGTCGAATATCAGGCCAACGATGCCGAGATTGCCGCGGTGTTCAGCGTACCCTTGGAGTTCTTCCGCAAGGACCCGCGGGAACATACCCACCGCATCGATTATCAGGGACGTAGTTGGTACGTGCCGAGTTATCGTTATGGCGAATACAAGATCTGGGGCCTGACCGCGATCATGATTGTCGAGTTGATCAACCTGCTTTATGACGCGAAAATCAGTCTGCACCAACCGCCCAAGAGTTTTACCAACACCTGAAGCCATCGTTCGAAATGGCCTGAACCTGTTTTGCAAGTGAGCCTGCCTGAGCCTTGAGGGAACAACTATGAAATACCGCCTGGGCGACGCCCGCGTCGAAACCCATCCACAGAGCTGGGTCGCACCCAACGCCGTGCTGGTTGGTAAGGTCAAGCTGGAAGAGGGCGCCAACGTCTGGTTTAACGCCGTGCTACGGGGCGATAACGAATTGATCCTGATCGGCAAGAACAGTAACGTCCAGGACGGCACGGTGATGCACACCGACATGGGCTACCCGCTGACCATTGGCACCGGCGTGACAATCGGCCACAACGCCATGCTCCACGGTTGCACGGTCGGTGATTACAGCCTGATCGGGATTAACGCAGTGATTCTCAATGGCGCGAAAATCGGCAAGAACTGCATCATCGGCGCCAACTCGCTGATCGGCGAAGGCAAGGAAATTCCGGACGGTTCGCTGGTCATGGGGTCGCCCGGCAAGGTGGTTCGCGAGTTGACCGAAGCACAGAAGAAGATGCTGGAGGCCAGTGCCGCCCACTATGTGCATAACGCCCAGCGTTATGCCCGCGATCTGGTTGAGCAGGAACAGTGAATACCCCCGAGCGCCCGGTTCGATCGCCCTGCGTGAATGTGTGTGCGCTGGACGAGGACGATGTCTGCACCGGGTGCCAACGCACGGTGGAAGAGATCACGCGCTGGAGCCGGATGGACAACGAGGAGCGGCGCAGGGTGTTGGGGTTGTGTCACGAACGGGCGAAATCCAGCGGGTTGCTTTGGATGATTGCGGCCAAGTCCGATAAATGAGGTGCGGCCCTCCTGTAGGAGCGAGCTTGCTCGCGAAAAACCCCAAGACGCCGCAATGAACCCGGTTTTACGCGTTATCGTTGTCGATCTTCGCGAGCAAGCTCGCCCCTACAGGAATTACCCTGTGCCATTAGGCCGTGATTGGCACCGCCATGGGCTCGAAGTTCGCCGGTGTGACGGCCGTGTGGCTGATCATGGCCTGGCGCTTGCGCCAACAGGCTGTCGCCGGCTGAAGCCAAAGCTTCTGGTTCATGTAAAATGCCGCGCTTTCTCCCCATGGGAAGCGCGCGAGGCGCGCGACCCTCGATGATCCGCTCCTTGAGGACCTGAGATGACCCGTATCGGAACTCCATTGTCGCCAACCGCGACCCGCGTATTGCTGTGTGGCTGTGGTGAGTTGGGCAAGGAAGTGGTGATCGAGTTGCAACGCCTGGGCGTTGAAGTGATTGCCGTGGATCGTTACGCCAACGCGCCGGCCATGCAGGTCGCCCATCGCAGCCATGTCATCAATATGCTCGACGGCGCCGCCTTGCGTGCCGTGATCGAAGCCGAGAAGCCGCACTTCATCGTGCCGGAAATCGAAGCCATCGCCACCACGACCCTGGTCGAGCTGGAGGCCGAAGGCTTCACCGTGATCCCGACTGCTCGCGCCGCGCAGCTGACCATGAACCGCGAAGGTATCCGTCGCCTGGCCGCTGAAGAGCTGGACCTGCCGACCTCGCCGTACCACTTCGCCGACACCTTCGAAGATTACAGCAAGGCCGTCCAGGACCTGGGCTTCCCTTGCGTGGTCAAGC
>DQGF01000201.1:0-1617 GCA_003525045.1 Pseudomonas sp.
GGATAACCGGCGCGTTTCATTTCTCGTTCGGTGGAGGTCTGTGCAGCGGCCAGTGCCTGATCAACCGACATCTGCCCAGTCAGCGCCGCCGAAAACAGCTTCCCTACAGAAGTGCCGATCGCCTGGAACTCGGGGATGGTGACGTACTGGATGCCGACGTAAGGAACCGGCTGGCTCGATGGGTGGGCAGGATCGGCATGCTGCATCATCTGCAAGGTCACCTGCGCGAAAGGTGCGGCCTGCAAATAGGCCTCGCTGTAGGTGGACTGCCGAGTACCTGGCGGCACATTGGCGATGCCGTCTTTCTCCGCGACCAGCTGAATGTATTCTTTCGACGTGGCCCAGGTAATGAAAGCCTTGGCGGTCTCTTTGTGCCTGGAGGTTGCCGGTATCGCCAGCGACCACGCGTACAGCCATGAGGAACCTTTGTCGGTCACTTCAACAGGTGCCGCAGCGAAGCCCACACTGTCGACGACCTTGCTCTGTTCTTTATCCGTGGTGAACGAGCCGGCGACACTGGCATCGACCCAGATCGCGCACTTGCCGCTGTTGAACAGCGCCAGGGTTTCGTTGAAGCCATTGCTCGACACGCCTGGCGGTCCGTACTTCTTGAGGTTATCCACGTAGAAATTCGCCGCTGCAGTCCACTGTGGGCTGGTCAGCTGTGGCTGCCACTGTTCATCGAACCAACGGGCGCCAAAGGCGTTGGCCATGGTGCTCATCAAAGCGATGTTTTCACCCCACCCCGCCTTGCCGCGCAGGCACATGCCGTACTGCCCCTGGTCAGGCTGGTGCAACTGGGAGGCAAATTCGCCAAGCTGGGTCCAGGTCGGATGCTCCGGCATGCTCAGGCCTGCTTGCTTGAACAGATCGGTGCGGTAATAGGTGATGGTGCTTTCGCCATAGAAAGGCAGCGCGTAGAGCGTGCTGTTGACCGACAGTCCCTGGCGAACCGATGGGAAGATATCGTTCAGGTCGTATTCCGGTGCCAGCCCGGTGATCGGCTCGAGCCACTGCTTGGCGCCCCAAAGCGGTGTTTCGTAGGTACCGATAGTCAGCACATCGAACTGGCCACCCTGGGTGGCGATGTCGGTGGTCAGGCGTTGACGCAGGACGTTTTCTTCCAGCACCACCCAATTGAGTTTCACCTCTGGATGCTGCTGCTCAAACATTTTGGAGAGCCGCTGCATGCGGATCATGTCGCCATTGTTCACCGTGGCGATGGTCACTGTTTCGGCGGCCTGGCTGACGAGGGCGAAGGAAAGGCCAGCGGACAGGAAAAGTGCTTTCTGGATTTTCATCATGGTGCTCTCCGCTCCGCGCCTTGGCGACGGGAGCTATTATTTTTGTTGTTAACCATCGCTGATCAAATACTGCTGAACCGCATGGTGGACGACTCGATTACAGCAGCTTGAAAAGCCCCGGACAAACGCATAGCGGATGCTCGACTGATACTTTTTTAACCGGACATCGCAGACCAGCCCTGCGATCAAAAAAGTATCAGTCGTGGGCAATAGCGCAGCTAGCGGAAACCTGCCGAGAGGGGGTATGTTGGTCGCACACGAAGATCAAATAACAATAAAAGGGGCATGCCATGCCTGATAGCCGAGCCGCTCT
>DQGF01000201.1:1927-7325 GCA_003525045.1 Pseudomonas sp.
CTGATAGCCGAGCCGCTCTGTTCGAGCAGCGACCCGCCGAGCTGGAAGTCATCCTGCCTGAGCCCGATCATTGCTTCCGCTGGTACGAACACGACTACCCCTACTCCCTGGCCCGCTGGAATCATCATCCTGAATTCGAAATTCATCTGATCCGCCAAGGCAGTGGCAAGCTGGTCGCCGGCGACTACATAGGTGCGTTTGGCGCAGGTCATGTCGCGCTGATCGGCCCCGACCTGCCCCATGACTGGATAGGGGATCTGGCGCCCGGAGAGTCCCTGGCCGGGCGTGATGTGGTGCTGCAGTTCGATGGTGCGGCGATCCTGGCCTTACGCGGCACCCTGCCTGAGCTGGGTGAGTTGCAGCAGCTGTTTGAACGTGCCCGTCGCGGCCTGGAGTTCACCGGGGCAACGGCCGTACAGGCGGCGCAACTGCTCGAAGCCATAGGTCCGGCGCAAGGCCTCGAGCGCTTGATCCTCTTCCTGCAGCTGATCAATACGCTGCTGAAAGCGCCCGCGCAGGATGCACATTTACTGGCCAGTGCCTGCTATGCCCCCACCCTGGACGACCGCAGCTCCGAGCGAATCAACAAGGCCTTCGATTATCTGCTGACCGAACTGACAGGCGACCTGCGGCTGTCGGTCATCGCTCAACGCCTGGAAATGAGCGAGCCAGGTTTTTCGCGCTTCTTCAAAAGGATTACCGGCCACGGCTTCATCGATCTGATGCGCAAGCTCAGGGTCCAGCGCGCCTGCAGGCTGTTGTTGCAAACAGAGATGTCGGTGGCTGACATCTGTTTTGAGGTGGGTTACGCCAACCTCTCCAACTTCAACCGGCACTTCCGTATCGAAATGGACCAGACACCGAGCGAATATCGTCGCGAAACGGCAATGACGCTGTTCAATCGCAACGGCGCTCATCAAGCTCTTCCCTTCACCACAGCCCATTGAGTGAGTGATGCCAGGCGATCGACTCTGATCAGCCAACAGCAATCACTCCAGGAAAAAATTGAGGAAATCACCATGGTATTGCCTCGCGCAGTCGTATTTGGCGAAGCCCTGACCGACCTTGTCCAGGGTGCACCCGGACAGTGGAAAGGCTATCCGGGCGGTGCGCCCTGGAACGTGGCGCGGGCGCTGAGTCGCTTGGGCGTCGGCAGCGCGTTCGCCGGCTCTGTCAGCACGGACTCCCTGGGCGACGAGATCGCCAGGCAGTCGGAAGCGGCAGGCCTGGATATGCGATTTTTACAACGCGTAGACCGCGATCCCCTGGTCGCCATCGTTCCATCGAGCCGCCCACCACGCTATTTTTTTGCTGGCGAGGCCGATCTGTTTTTTGATCCGGGCCTGATGCCGTCAGGATGGATTGACCAGGCGCAAGTGTGTCATTTCAGCTGCATCAGCCTGGCTCGTCAGCCGCTAGGAGACCGCTTGGTAAAACTCGCCGAGCAGGTCAAAGGTGCCGGCAAACGGATCAGCTTTGATCCGAACTGGCGCAATCTGATGGACAGCCATTATCGGGAGCAGACCTTCCCGACGATGACCGCCCTGGCCGACATGATCAAGCTGTCCGACGAAGACCTTCGGCAGATTTATCCAGGGCTGAGCGAACACCAGGCACTGGATGAACTTCGCGCCCTTAACCCGGTGGCCGAAATCCTGTTTACCCGTGGTGAACACGGCATGGTGCTGCACACCCCCGACAGCCAGTACGAGCAGCCGGCGATCCCGGTGACCGTGGCCGATACGGTCGGTGCAGGGGACGCCTGCATGGCCGGCTGGCTCGCATCGGACTTGCTCGGCATTACCGACGTGCGCGAACGCCTGCGATTTTCAGCTGCTTGCGCGTCCCTGTCGTGCCGCCATGCCGGAGCCCATGCGCCGACGCTGGCCGATGTGAACAGTCTGCTGGAGGCTTCAGCTGTGAAGTCGTAACACCGTTGAAACACCCCGCGTTTGCTTCGCCGCCCATACCCGACAGTCAGCCGACAGTTAGACCGGGGGCAGCCGGTTCCGATGCTACGCTTTCATCTCCTCGAACAGAGTTGAAGCGATGCGCAGCGAACCCTCACTCCCCAGCCGCTCGACGGTGCAGCGATGAAGCGAACCCTGATGGGTGGCCTCACCGTCGCGGTCGTCGCTGCGGTGATCTATGGGCTCATCCAGTGGGATACCGTCGAGAACCGGAAACAAGACGCTCTGTGCAACGAGGCCAAGCAAACGCTCAAAGGCGTGGAAATCCGCGCACGGGCGTTGGCTGCCGGCTTGTCTGTAGAAGCGTACGCCAAGGATGAGGAAGCCAAAGTGGCGGCGTTGATCGATGCCCTCGACGCAGCGACCAATGAAGCCGAGGTCAACCGTGTGATAGAGGCTCACGCTGCCTCCATCGAAGCGCAGGCCGCGGCTATCGACGCTGAGGTCAACGCCCGCGGGGATCAGATATTTCTCGACCAGCGGCTGAGGAAACAGCGGATACCGGTCGACGTCAAACAGGAACTGCAACGCGCCGCGAAGGCAGTCAGTGTGGCGTGCAGTTAGCGTTGCCAGCGCTCTGAAACTTTATGTCAAACAATATCCAGGCCCCCCACCGGCTGAAAGCCATTCTCCTCCCTTGATACCCGGGCCAGCTTCGTCACCAGTTGATACCATCCAGCACACTGGTATGAAGCTTTAATGTCTGGAAAATATTTTGTGAACATCATCCGTCAGTGGTTACGAAAACCCTGTGCTCGTCTCATCGCCCTCATCGGACTGGTTCTGATCATGCCCCTGTGCCTGCGTGCAGCGCTGGGATGGTCGAATCCACACGGCTACCTGTCAGACCTGGGCATTGCGAGTCTGCTCATCGTGCTCCTGCATCGTCGCCCCTGGTGGCTGGCTCTGCCGATCTTGCTGGCCTGGGGCTTCATGACCGTAGCGACTGCCGAACTGGTCAGCGCGGTCGGCCGGCTACCAAACCTCTCGGATGTGCACTACCTGATTGATCCGCAGTTTCTGGAAAATTCCACTGGCGGCGGATTCGCCCAACCCTGGTTAGCCGCCCTCTTGCTGCTCGGACTGACGGCGTGGCTGTTCACCCATTGGCTGAGCGCACCGACACCTGCACCGCGCTTGCCCCGGCATGCCTGGTCCGTGCCGTTGCTGCTGTTGACCGTTCACTGGGGGGCTCAACATCTGCAGCCCACCGATGCTGACCAGTGGCACGTGTTCAACTTGCCGCATCAGGTGCTGGCGGCGGGCGTGGGCGAAGTTCAAGCGCGCGCAGGAGACTGGCTGGAGGGTGACGAGGTCGATGTGGCCCCGCAGATGGCGGGGCTCACCGAGCTCGACCTGACCGGACAAAGACTGCTTGCAGCCCCGGGACGCGCACGCAATGTATTGATCATTACCCTGGAAGGCATTCCCGGCGCTTATGTCGGGGTCAACCGCCAGGCCCTGCAGAGCAGTTATCAAGAGAACCTGATGCCCCATCTCAGCCAGTGGGCGCAACGGGGCATGAACACGCCTGACTATGTGCTGCACAGCCACCAGACCATTCGTGGCCTGTACGCGATGCTCTGCGGCGATTACGACAAGCTCGACAATGGCACACCCAAAGGCGTCGAGATGCTGACCCAGAGCGAACGTAACCAGGCTTGCCTGCCGGCACAACTGCGCAAGAATGGCTTCTCCACCCACTACCTTCAGGGTGCCGGCCTGCGCTTCATGGCCAAAGACAAGATCATGCCGCACATCGGTTTCGACGCGACCCATGGCCTCGAATGGTTCACCAATGCGTCCTACCTGGACTTCCCGTGGGGCAAGGACGACAAGGCCTTCTTTGAAGGCGCGCTGGACTACGTCGGCCAGCTTGAGAAAACCAACAAGCCTTGGATGCTGACACTGCTGACTGTAGGCACCCATCAGCCCTACTCGGCCCCGGAAGATTATTTGCAGCGTTATGACACCGCCAAGCAAGCCGCGGTGGGTTATCTGGACGATGCACTTGAGCAGTTCCTCAGCGGTTTGGAGCGTCAAGGCATCCTCAAAGACACCCTGGTGGTGATCACGTCCGACGAATCCCACGGCATCGAGGGTGTGCGCCTCGCGTCCTCATGGGGTTTCAACCTGACACTGGCACCCGAGCAAGAACAGCTGCCACAGGTCAAGACCGGGGTCTACGGCCATGTCGATCTGAGCACCTCGATTCTCGACTACTTCGCCTTGCCTATCCCCTCGACCCTGAGCGGTCGCTCGCTGTTTCGCCATTACGATACGGGCCGCGAGATCATGTCGTTCACCAACGACAAACTTCGTTATCACGATGGTCAGGGCACCTTCACCGAGTGCGATTTTCAACAGCGCTGCCGGTATTACGCCAGCGAAGGCTTCATCGCCGAACGTGCGAACTTGACCGGTCAATACGGGGGCAAGCGTGCCCGCCAGATCGCGGCAAGAGCCGCGGCACTGGATCACACCCTGTTGCGCACACCGTTGAACCAGCACTACCAGTTCGGCAGCTCTGCGATCATCCCGCTCCAGGCAAACATAAAGGATGACTGGGCCGACAACCTTATCGGCGCGCAATACCTTGAAATGCCCAAAGGCTCACACACTCGCGTTCGCCTGACCGTGCGCTCGGTAGATCCACAACAGAACGCCTACATCCAGCTCAAGACCAAGGAGCTGGAACAGGATGTGCAATTGGGCCTGCCGACAGAAATGCTGGTCACGGCCGACCAGCCGCTGGAGATGGACTTCAGCTTTCCGAATCCGCAGCCGCGCAAGGCCTTCTCCTTCCATCTGCTGGGGTATGGATTGGGCGCAGTCGAAGTCAGTGACTTCAGCGTGATCACCGAACTACCGGGGCAAGAAGAATCGCCGACCGAGATCCTCGACGATGACATTGCCGAATCGAGCTGACCGGTGACGGGGTTTCCGTCACCTTTTCCGGGCAATGCCCTCATGTGCCGGGAACGGTTTTTTGACGCCTGAAATCAACTGGTTTGCATTAATTATTTTGCTGCTACCATCCAGAAATGGAAGGTAACGATATAGGGAAAATGATGAGCAGCTCAGCTAAGCACGGTTGGAAATGGGCCTACGGAAAACTGCGTGGATTGCACTGCTCCCGTATAACGGCATTTTACCGAGCGACCCTTTATTGGATGCGCGGCGACACCGGATCCTGTACCAGCAAAGACAACTGGCAAAAAATACGTCTTCGACGTTAATTACGCCATTGTAATAGGTTAGTTCAGGTCATTCTTGTTCCAGCAGCTGAGCTGGCTTCTGACACACCGGCGTCACCTCCTCCTACCCTGTTCGGAAACCATGAATGCGCCGCCGAGCTTGCCCGCTCGCTGACTCCCCTGTTGTGCTTGACTGTAAATAGATCCGTCACCTTTTCCGCATTTTCCGCA
>DQGF01000201.1:7683-23627 GCA_003525045.1 Pseudomonas sp.
TTTTCCGCATTTTCCGCAGATTGAAGTAGCAGTAGAAACAAAAACGCCACTCAAATGAGTGGCGTTTTTTATTATCTGGGGCGCAAAACCAGACCCGTATCGGGTGCGCAGCGTTTCGGAGATGAACACGTTGCACCGGCTTGATTCAGCGCCCAGCGCTCAATCGAAAGCGCTATTGAGAACTTCATGGTGTTGCCAGCGCGACCAGTATCAAGTCAGTCCCCGCTGTCGCCGGCTTTGCGACCGCTGCTTATCCGCCTTGCGTTCATGGCCCTGACGCAAACGCAACGCTGCAATCGCCGCGACCACCAGGATAATTGCTACGATTTTCATGCCATCCATCGCATTGCCTGTACTTTGCTCGATCAACCCCATCACAGAGGGTCCGACAAAGCCGCCCAGCAGACCGCATGAGTTGACGAACCCCAGGCCACCTGCAAGCGCCGCTCCTTTAAGCCGCGAAGCCGGGTAGAGAAAAATGATCGACTGCACGACGAAGAACATCACCGCCGACAGGCAGAAGCCCAGCAGACTGATCACCGGTCCCGCCAACGAGGCGATCCCCAGTCCTGCGGCCATTGTCAGCAAACCGAATACCAACATCTGTCGAGCACGTTGCGGTGTCGTGGCGAATCGGGGCAGAGCAATAGCGCCTGCCGCTGCCGCGAGCCAAGGTAGGGATGTCAGCAATCCGATCTGCAAAGTGCTCAGTTCACCGTATTTGCCTATAATGCCGGGCAGGAAAAAGATCACCGTGTAGACCGTGATCTGGTGGCAGAAGTAGACAAGGATCGCCAACAGTATCTGCGGGGTCAGGCATTGTTTTAATGAGTGACCACCTTGACCGGCACCCTCCTCGGATTCAGCAGCCAACATCCGCTCGATCTGCTCGGCTTCAGCGGCGCTCAGCCATGGAGCCTTGCTCGGACGGTCCGGCAATTTTTTCCAGACCACCATGGCGAAGAACACGGCCGGCAGACCTTCAAGCATGAACATCCACTGCCAGCCACGCCAGCCCCAGACGCCGTCCAGTTGCATCAGCGCGGCGCCCAGCGGCCCGCCAATAATGTTGGCAAAGCACACACCCAACAGAAAATAGCCGGTAGCACGGGCCCGCTGCTCCCGGCCGAACCAATACGTCAGGTACAGCATGACACCGGGGAACAGGCCCGCTTCGGCGATGCCCAGTAGCAGGCGCAATACGTAGAACGACGTTTCGCCTTGAACAAAAGCCATCGCCGCGGAGATCAAGCCCCAGGTAACCATGATCCGCGCAATCCAGAACCGCGCGCCGACCTTATGCATGATCAGGTTGCTGGGCACCTCCGAGAGCGCGTAGGTCAGAAAGAACAACCCGGCTCCCAGCCCGTAAGCGGCAGCGGAAATGCCCAGATCGACGTCCAGATGATGCTTGGCCAGCGCGATGTTGGTCCGGTCAAGAAAGCTCAGAACGTAAGCCGCAATCAGCAATGGCATGAGTTTTACAAATATCAGTTTGTTCAGCGTCGCCGGATCGCGGGGTGAAGAAAGCGCGTCGGATTTATTTATTATTGTCATCGGACTAACCTTTTCGAGTATTCATGAGCATATCCCGGACGCGGGCGGTCGGGACATGCAAGGATCACAGGCTCAGTGATGGCGCAGTCAATAGCAGGCGCAGACCTTGCGGACCAGCGCCCTCGCCCTGGCGAAAAAGGCTGCGAAAACTAAAAATCGACCTGGTTCTTGCCCTTGAGGTCGAGCATTTCCCGGGCTTCATCCGGGGTCGCCACGCGCCCGCCCAGGGCTTCGATCACCGTACGAATGCGCTTGACCTGATCAGCGTTGGACGCTGCCAGTTTGCCCGGCCCGTCCCACAGCGAATCCTCAAGCCCGACGCGCACATGACTGCCCATCGACAGGCCCATGGTGCCCAGCGGAATCTGATTGCGACCGGCCCCCAGAATCGACCATTGGTAAGCGTCGCCGAACAGACGGTCGGCCGTACGGCGCATGTGCGCCAGGTCTTCAGGGTGTCCGCCGATGCCTCCCCGCAGACCGAACACCGACTGAATGAAAATAGGCGCCTTGAGCAAACCGCGCTGCAAGAAGTGCGCGGCGGTGTACAGATGGCCAATGTCGTAGCATTCAATTTCAAAGCGGGTGCGGTTCTCGGCACAGGCGTTGAGGATGTGGGCGATGTCACGGAAGGTGTTGCGGAAGATCCGATCGTCACTCTCGGCCAGGTACGGCCGCTCCCAGTCGTGCTTGAACTCGGTAAAACGATCGAGCATTTCGTAGAGCCCGAAGTTCATCGAGCCCATGTTCAGCGACGCCAACTCCGGCTTGAGTTGCGCCACAGGCTGCAAACGTTCTTCCACGCCCATGGTCGGCGCACCGCCGGTGGTGATGTTGATCACCACGTCGCTCTTGGCCTTGATTTGGGGCAGGAACTGGCGGAACAGATCGACATCCTGACTGGGCCGCCCGTCATGCGGATCGCGAGCATGCAAGTGGACGATCGATGCACCAGCTTGCGCGGCACCGATCGCTGCGTCGGCAATTTCCTGAGGCGTGATCGGCAGATGTGGCGACATCGAAGGCGTGTGGATGGCGCCTGTGACTGCACAGGTAATGATGATCGGACGTTTTTTGGACATGAGTATTCTCCGTTCTTGTTCTTGGCGAGAAAGTTGTTGGTTAATCTGATGCTGCAACCGGGGTCGAGACGCTTAGAGGTACTCGACGTTGCCATCCACACTGATAGCCTGGCCGGTCACGTTGCGTGCGGCGGGGGAACACAGGAACAGCGCCATGGCGGCAACGTCCTCGGCGGTGACCATGCGTTTGAGCGAAATCTTTTTCAGGTACTCCTCGCGCATTTCGGCTTCTGGCACCTGCATCTGTTCGGCGCGGGCGCGGATGACACCATCCATGCGCGGACCTTCAACGATGCCGGGCAGCAAGGCGTTGACGCGAATGTCGCTTTCGCCCAGCTCGGATGCCAGGGATTTCATCAGGCCAACGATGGCCCATTTGGTCGCGGCATACGGTGTGCGCCAGGCGTAACCCAAGCGCCCGGCCACCGAAGCGATGTGGATCAGATGCGCATTGGGTGACGCTTTGAGTAGCGGCACGGCGTGATGAGCAAAGCGGTATTGCGCCGTGAGGTTGATGTCGACGGTGCTCTGCCATTGCCCATCGGTGATCGCGTCGATGCCCGCCGTCGGGCCTGCAATCCCGGCGTTATTGACCAGTACATCAAGACCACCGAACTGTTCGCGCTGAACCTTGAACACCGCTTCGATCTGCGCCGGATCAGCAACGTCCGCACGGGTGGCGACACTGTTCGGGTAACGGTCGCGGAACGCTGCAATAGCCGCTTCGCTGACATCACACACATGTACTTTGGCGCCTGCTTCCATGTAAGCCGCCGCCAGGACTTCGCCGATCCCGGCTGCGCCGCCAGAGATCAGCACCCGCAGGCCGGTGTAGGGAATCAGTCGATTGAGAACGCTCATGCTTTCTTTACTCCAGAAACTGGCGACCTTGAATGGTCGCCCTTGACGATCAGGCGCGCCAGGGAGTCGGCCGCCTGCATGATGTCGTCGGTGACTGCCGCCCGGGCCGCTGGCCCATCACGCGCGACCAGTGCCTCGACGATGCGGTTGTGAGCTTCCATCGAGCGCTGAAGATGCGCCTTGTCCGGTGCTACAAGCGCAAAGCAGGGGCCCATGTGCAGCCAAAAATTCTCCACTGCCGCGACGGTCAATTCAGCGTTGGCAACCGCATAGATGCGCCGGTGGAAAGCAAAGTTGGTCCACAGATAACGGGCCACATCGACGCTGTCGGCGGCTTGCTGCATCTGGTTGCACAGGTGACTGATGTCTTTAAGGTCGGAGTCCTTGAGCAGGATGACTGCTTTCTCGGCCAGCAGACCTTCGAGCGCAACCCGGGCGTCGCGAATCTCGCGCAGTCGTTCGGGGGTCATCATGCGGACACGCAGACGGGAGGTTTCGGTGACTTCGAAGGCGTTCTCTGCACTCAGGCGATTCAGTGCTTCGCGCACCGGCATCGGGCTGGAACCCAGCGCCTCGGCAAGACCGCGGATGGTCAGCTTCTGGCCTGGCTGGAAGCGGCCGCTCATCAGCGCTTCGCGGATCTGCCGGTAAACCTGATCCTGCAGGGTATCGCGGGAAACCTGACGCATGGTGGGCAGGAGGGTCGGATGATCTGTCATGAGTAATGGCTCACATTGGACGTTCTTATGGGTCCAATATGTGATCACAAATAACATATGTCAAATTGTTTTGGTCCGGATATCTAGGACGGGGCTCAACGTCGACGGCACAGAAAATGCCTGCAGTCTGAGTTATCCATCATCCGCTCAATGGACCTGCGCGGCGCCCCACCCTACCGCATAGCCCAGGCCGGACTGGGGCTGGTACCACCAAAATGAAATTTCATGAAGGTGCGCTGGCGCCTGAACTCCGTTACCGCAGAGTAAAATCATACTGAACCGTCAACTTGATATCGAAATAGTCCAGATGGTTGCCCAGAGCGCTACCCTCACGTTCCTCGCGGGCAGAGTTGAGTATCAGCAACGAGCGAAGTCCCTTGAGATAGCCGCTTTTGGGCATATAGCCCAGATAAACATCGGTCGCGACGCCAGTCACTTTGACCTTTTGGTGGTAGTCCTCGTAGCCATTGGTGAAAATCTCGGCAACCCCGATAAAAGTATCGTATGGAAGATTCCAGGTGCGGCCTAGCTGAGCGGACCACATGTCGCTGTGATTGCGGTCGATACTCAAATCAAATGCATAACCCAAATCGGTATCGACTCCCCCCAGCCTGTTGAGCTTGGGCCCGACCTTCCCCGCCGCCACAAACACCGAGCCTTGCTTGAAAACATAATTCAATTGACCGCTCAGCACATAGGTACTAACAGGGCCATCATACTTAGTCGACACGCCATTCAGTTTGCCATAGAAGGCCATCCATTCCGGTTTGATATAATTTTCGCCAGTGGTGTCAACCGGATAACGCTGTGACGCCCTGGTCATGACCTGTGCCGCGACATCTTTTTGCCAGGAGGTACTGACGGCATAAGTGTCGAGCTGGTTGTGATACACCACAGACGTGATGTATTGGGGGAGCATGTTGTCATACTTCAGGGTGTTAGGGTTGATAGGGCCGGCCTTATGCACCCCTAACGAAACATCGGGATAGGTATAAACCCCAACGCGATACATTCCATAAATATCGAGGTTATAACGGGGACTGTATTTGAGCAGAACGCCATCCGAGATGGAGGGTTGGGTTCGCTGTGAAGAAGTGTTGATAATCGGAATATCGTCCTGCCCGCTATAGGTCGAATCGGTCACCATGCGACCGGCCTTCAACTTTAACGTATCAGACAGTTTGACTTTTACCGCCGCGGTATATCGGCCGAAGCTATCATCTCCATCGAGGTACCAGCGAGTGCTCCAATTATCCCGTGAATCCAGTCTTTGGGTATAGAAGCCACCCACATCAACACCGACAATGTCGCCAGCATAAGGACTGTTGTACTCTAGCGCGGCACCCTGAACCCAGGCATAGATATCACTCGCCGCCCCGGCGCTGGGTTTATCGGCACGCCTTAGTTCATTCCTCAATCGGAGTCTCAGGGTATCGTCCTGCTCGTAAAAGTCAGACGCGATCGCCTGACAAGCAAAGCAAGACAAAATAACAACCATGCATGGCAAACTGAAATTCTGACGAAGATGCATAAGGGTCTCGCGTTTTTATTATATTTATTAGATACGTTTTTTTGAGTAGCCAAAGACATCCACCCCAGTAAAGGAGCAAGCGATGCTTTTTAAAAAGGTGACACTGGGACTAAAGGAATACCAATCGTCCAGTTAACGTTGAGTGCGAACCACTGCGATGCCCCATTTGCTGCGACAGGCCTTGAAAGGCATATCGTATGGGACATCGCTGCTGTCGGCTTAAACGCCGCAATGTTCAGATCGCCAATCAAGCAGTAGGCAGTGAAAGCTGACCGGCTTGAGCACCAGAAGATTTTTCTGGCCCTGGCTTTTGTACGAGTTCGCGAGCGACCATCCAGACAACAATGGCAGCGATAATGTCAAATACTGCCAGTACCACGAACAATGGACTGTAACCAACTTTCGTTACGAGTACACCGAATACTAGCGTGAATGCCGCGGCGCCCAGAAATCCAAACATGCCTCCCATCCCTGTCGCGGTGGCAACTTCAGTTTTGCCAAAGGAATCCGAAGTAATTGAATACAGTGCTCCTGAGAGTGTTTGGTGAGCAAAACCACCTACACACAGCAGAAAAATTGCCATATCGGTACTTTCCACAAAGCCGATACAGGCGGGTCCTATCATGCAGAGACAGCCAAATACCAACACCATTTTGCGCGACGTAAATAGCGATACTTTGCAATAGCGATGAAACAACGGACTCAGATAACCACCCAATACGCAGCCGATGTCGGCCGCCAGAAAAGGCAGCCAGGCAAACATCGCTATTTCCTTGATGTTCATATGCCGCTCGGTCATCAAATACAGAGGAATCCAGGCGTTGAAAGTTTGCCAAGCCGGCTCCGACAGAATTCGGGCCGAGGCAATCGCGTAAAAGTTACGGCTGAAGATAATCTTCCTCCAGTTTCCTTTTACGGGTGCGGCATCCTTGAAGCGAGACTCCTGCCCGTCGAGGATGTAATCACGTTCGGCATCACTCAGAAGCTTTTGATCCCGCGGATGCTTGTACAGTAGAAGCCAGAAACCGGTCCAGACAAGGCCGAGCCCGCCAACAATCAGAAATGCCAGTTGCCAACCGCTTTGTATTATTGCCCAGACAACCAATGGCGGTGCAAGCAAAGCTCCCAAGGACGAACCAATATTAACCCAGCCAATGGCAACCGAACGTTCTTTTGCCGGAAACCATTCTGTGGTGGCCTTGACGGCCGCCGGTAGACCTGCCGCCTCGGTAAGCCCCAGCAATCCGCGAAGAAATGCCAGACTTTGCCAGCCTGTAGCCAATGCCGCAGCAGCGCAGGCTGCCGACCAGGCCACTGCGAAAATGGCAAAGCCCATTTTGGTGCCAATGAGATCGAGAATGTACCCAGCCACTGGCTGCATAAAGGCATAACAAATCTGCCAGGCAACAACGATATGCGAGTACTGCTCAGTGGTGATACTGAGCTCGCTCATCATCGTAGGCGCGGCGACCGAAAGCGTATTGCGGGCTAAATAGTTGACGACCAGACCAGACATCACAAGCCCGACCATCCACCAACGGATTCCTTTGATCTTCATTCTTCCACCTTAATTATTTTTAGATTCAAGGCACACTTTCTTTGCTACCGCGACGGGTCGTCTCTGCGACGAGCAACCAGACACAGCTCACTGGCCGAGCTAAATGAAATCAACTCACAGGACTTATTGGACGCTCGTTCCAACTCATATGTTGTCATACGAGCTGGCACTTTATATCGATAGCTGACTATCCTTGTCAATCGAAAAGCGCCCGTTCGAGCCGCAAAGCCGCAGCTCGAATACCTTAATCCATAAGGATTCTTAGGCGGAGCAAGCTGGGCACCTTTTTGGTTGACACGACGCCGATGACGGTCCAATAATTCAATCTACTTGTATGACAACACATAAGAATAATGACCAATGGACTCCTCATGCCTTCCTCCTGCAACCGCTCACCCTCCTCTGATTTCAAGAAATACCCTCGTTTGCTTTACCCAAACATTGGCTCGCAAGCCCTTGATGAGGGCCTCATCGCTAATGGCTGCGCAAACGGGTGATTGAAGGGTAGAAGGAGGAATCAGGATGAATTGGACCCATACCGCACGAGCACCAGATCCGGCTTTTTAATGCGATAAAATCGCTCGGCGCAAACATCGACAGGCGCCCAAAAACAAATAAGAGCAGAGAATTTATGTCTATAAAAACGGACGCAGGCCAACCCTTCAACCGCCTCTTGTTAACGGGGGCTGCCGGCGGACTCGGCAAGGTGCTTCGTGAACGACTGCGGCCTTTTACCAGAATTTTACGCTTGTCCGATGTGGCTGAAATGGCACCGGCGCGGGACGAAAGCGAAGAAGTCCGGCCGTGCGATCTTGCCGACAAACAAGCCGTTTATGATTTGGTCGCAGGGGTGGACGCTATCGTGCATTTCGGTGGCGTTTCGGTCGAGCGGTCATTTGAAGAGATCCTCGGTGCCAATATTTGTGGTGTCTTCCATATCTATGAAGCCGCACGTCGGCACAATGTAAGACGAGTGGTTTTCGCCAGTTCCAATCATGTGATTGGCTTCCATAAACAGGACCAGCGCCTGGATGCACACTCCCAGCGCCGCCCGGACGGCTACTACGGATTGTCGAAGTGCTATGGCGAAGACATGGCCAGCTTTTATTTCGACCGCTACGGCATTGAGACCGTCAGCCTCCGTATCGGCTCCTCATACAGCGAACCCAAAAACCGCAGGATGATGAGTACCTGGTTGAGTTTCAACGACCTCACTCAATTGCTGGAGCGCGCCCTGTACACGCCAGATGTCGGCCACACCGTGGTGTACGGTGTTTCCGACAACCGAAATGTCTGGTGGGACAATCGCTACGCCGCGCACCTGGGTTTCAAGCCCCAGGACAGCTCCGAACTGTATAGCCAGCATATCGAGTCTCAACCAATGCCGGCCGCAGATGACCCATCAATGATTTATCAGGGTGGTGCCTTCGTAAGCTCAGGACCATTCAACGACTGAGACTCGCTGCAAAAAACGCCCACAACAAATAATTGGAACCGCAATGGACGCCGAACTGATTGTCGATGCGCGTAATACCACGGGCGAGAGCCCGGTCTGGAGTGCCCGAGAACAAGCACTGTATTGGGTCGATATTCCCGCTAGACGCTTGCATCGCTGGCATGCAACGAGCAATAGCAGTCAAAGCTGGGAAGCGCCGCAGATGCTCGCCTGTATCGCAGCCAGCCCCGATGGTAGCTGGGTTGCCGGGATGGAAAACGGCCTGTTCAGACTCACCGCCAGCCTTGACGGCGACCTGCAATGCAGCCGATTGGCAAGCGTCAACCATGCAATGCCCGACATGCGCTTCAACGACGGTCGCTGCGACCGTCAGGGGCGCTTTTGGGCAGGCACCATGCACCTCAACATGAGCGTGGCTGCAAATGTGGGCTCGCTGTATCGCTATGACGGCGAAAAAAATACCACGCTTGAGGCCAGGCTTAACGGTCTCATAGTTCCCAATGGCCTGGCGTTCAGCCCTGACGGCACCGTCATGTATCTGTCTGACTCCCACCCATCGGTGCAGACCATCTGGGCCTTCGATTACGACATCCATAGCGGAACCCCGTCGAACCGACGCGTGTTTGTCGACATGAATCAGTACCCAGGCCGACCGGATGGCGCAGCCATCGACGTCGAGGGGGGCTATTGGATCTGCGCAAACGATGCCGGCTTGATTCATCGTTTTACCCCCCAAGGAAAGCTGGACCGCTCAATCACCCTTCCAGTGAAAAAACCGAGTATGTGCGCCTTCGGAGGCAGCAATCTGGACACCTTATATGTCACTTCGATTCGTCCGAGCGGAGATGTAAGCGACCAGCCACTGGCCGGTAGCGTTTTCGCTGTGCAACCAGGTATCAGCGGCTTGGAAGAGACGCTGTTCGGTACATCGGGGCAAAGCGTTCAAGGGAACATCGAGCGCTGAAACCGGTTGATATTTCCGCTGTCCTTCGCAGCGGACTCAAGCGTCACAACTGTCAAATGGATAAAACTTGATGAAACAACTAAAAACAACAATTAAATCAACACTTGCATTGACCGTACTGGCCGCATCGATCTGCCAGGCTCAGTCTGCTGCTCAGACTGACACCGTTTCCGTTGAAACCTTGCGCCGTGTCGGTACAGTAGACGAACACTTCCAGTCCTATAACGTTGAAATGCTGGAAGTGACCGGCGGCAAATTCTGGAAGCCTTACGCCGCGATCAAAAACCCATCGGTCACAGAGAAAGCTGACAGCGGATCTACCCCTTCAGGCATGGACCCTTCGCTATACGCTTATCGCGCGCCACTGGACCTTACCAATCCACGCCTTCGTCATCTCGCTGCCGCCTTGGCGCCTGCCTATGTCAGGGCCAGCGGCACGTGGGCGAACAACACTTATTTTGCCGAATCCGAAACCCCTCCAAGCGCCCCGCCGACAGGCTTTAACGGGGTACTGAGCCAACAGCAATGGAAGGGCTTGATCGAGTTCTCCAATGCCGTCGACGCCCCTATCGTCACGTCCTTTGCCACCGGCCCCGGCGTACGCAACGACAAGGGTGTATGGAGTCCCGAGCAGGCACAGCACTTTTTAACCTATACCCAGTCCCTGGGGGGCCACATTGCTGCTGCAGAGTTCATGAATGAGCCTACGGTCGCCGCGATGGGCGGAGCACCTGCAGGGTATGACGCCTCCGCCTATGGCAAGGACTTCAAGGTATTCCACACCTTCATGCGCAAAGCGGCCCCCAAAATTCTGATTCTCGGGCCTGGTTCGGTAGGCGAAAGCGATGGTGCCTGGGGCGTGGGTTACGGTGGTTTGTCCATCATTGCTACTGCTGATCTATTAAAAGCTGCCGGCCCTGGGGTGGATGCCTTTTCTTACCACCATTACGGTGCCGTCTCTCAGCGATGCGCCCCAATGGCCCAGACCACAGAACAAGCTGCATTGTCCGAAGAATGGCTGACCCGTACCGACCAGACCCTTTCGTTCTACCAAAAGCAACGTGACACATTTGAACCAGGCAAACCCATGTGGCTCACGGAAGTGGCGGATGCCGCCTGTGGTGGCAACCCTTGGGCTGCAACCTTTCGTGACACGTTCCGCTATATCGACCAACTCGGTCGACTCGCCAAGCAAGGCGTTCAAGTCGTAGCCCACAACACCCTGGTGGCGAGTGATTACGGTCTGCTGGACGAAAATACCTTTGCGCCCAAACCCAACTATTGGGGCGCGTTGTTGTGGAGCAAATTCATGGGCTCCACTGTTCTGGATTCAGGCATTGAAAATCGCGCAGGCCTGCACACTTATGCGCAGTGCATGAAGGGTACCCCAGGGGGCGTTGTGGTACTGGCGATCAATACCGACGTGAAGAACAGCCAGACCATCGACCTCTCCCAGGCCTCGCAACGCTATACGCTGGCCTCGACCAGCGACCTGGCCAGCAAAAACGTCGCGCTGAACGGAAAAGAGCTGAGCTTGGGCGCGAATGACGAACTACCACAACTCAGTGGCGCACAAACCGCTGCCGGAAACGTCAAACTGGAGCCGACAACCATCACCTTCCTGACCCTGCCGAAAGCGAATAATAAGGCCTGCCTGTAAGTCCAAGACTTGAGCCGGCGAGTCATTTTGCACTCGCCGGCTTATGCCCTGCCCTGCGCCCTTGCATTCATACGAACACGTTTCGCGCCCGCTTAGACTCTCATCATGGATAGCTGACCGCCTGGACCCAGTTTGCTCCCTTGCCAGAAGGTGCAGCGCTGGTGCGGGTGAGCGTACCGCGCTTCGGGTCGATGGCGTATACGCCCACGTCCGGGCTTTTTTCACCCGTGACCAGCAACCATTGTCCCGAAGGATCCACCGTGATCCCCCGCGGTTGTTGTTCGACTTTGATATTTTGCACGAAGCCCGGCAGACCGCTTTCCCGGTCTACTGCAAACACACTGACCGTACTGCCTGTGCGCTCGGAGGTGTAGAGAAAACGTCCGTCCGGGGTCAGCTTGATGTCAGCGGCCCAGATCAGGTTAGACGCCAACGGCGGCGGTGCCGGTTGCCCGGGTTTGATCATCGGGCGGGCGACACCGCGCACCAGACCCGAGCCTGCCGGGATCGCGCTGACGTCGCCCAGCGCGCTGAGCTGCCCAGTCTCGCGATCTATAGCAAAGGTGGTGACTGTGCCGGCCATTTCGTTGAGCAGATAGAGAAAACGATTATCGGGCGATATGACCGGGTGCCGCGGACCACTGCCCTCAGGCAGCTTGACGTGACCTGACGCATCGAGCTTGCCGCTGGTAGCGTCGAATTTGAACTCAAGCAGTTGATCACTACCAAGGTTGGCGGCGTACACGAACCGGTTGGTTGCGTCGATAATGATCGAATGAGCATTCGGGCCGGTCTTGATCACTTGTCGCACGTCATCCGTGATCACCCCGTCAGCATCGATCGAATTGACGCTGACCAGGTCCTCGCCGTAGGACGCGCCGAACAGGTAGTGGCCAGCCTTGTCCACTGAAAGGTAGGCCAGGCTATCGGCAACGGTTGAGTTTTTCAGATGCTTGAGTGCACCACTCGCAGGGTCAATGCTGAAAGTGACTACCGAATAGGGTTTGGCGCGCAGGGAGGCATAGAGCTTGGTGTGATCGGGGCTCAATGCGAGGGGCATGACGCCCAGTCCTGCGTCAGTGGTAGCGAGGAGATGCAACTGTCCCTGCGCAGACAACTGGTAACTGTTGACCGTGCCGTCAGTGGCATTGGAAACGTAGACGTAGGTGTTAGCCCAAGTCAGTGGAGCGATCGCCAGCAGCGCGGCACTCGCGAGGCTACTCAGAGCCTTGGCTCGGGGCATTGGATATTTTTCCCTATTGTATTGTGTGTTGTTGTCGGTGGTCTTATGTCTGGAGTTGATTGTTAGGTGGCTATCAATATTTTGTCAATCCAGCGCGGCGCAGCGGCACGGTGCTTGTCCGCGCCAACCAGCCTGAGGTGACACCCAAAACCACGCGTGACGGCATCCATCTGCGCTACCACGACTGATATTCAACTACCCCAAAAACCGATCCCGACTATTCGTCAAGTGCAACACCATCGCCGCCCGAGCAGCATCCGGATCTTGCCTCTTGATAGCGTTGAAAATCGCTTCATGCTCCAGGGTTGCCAAATACCCCAGTTGCGAAAAATCGGCGGCACCACGTTCGTCGACTTTTACCTGGGTCCGCGGAATCATGGCATTACCCAAGTGGTGCATGATTTCAGTGAAGAACGTATTGCCGGTCGCCTCGGCGATCAGCTGGTGAAAACGCTTGTCCTCCTCGACGCAACTGTCGTTGTTCGCCAACGATGCCTGATAATCGCTCAAGGCCTGACGCATCCGAACGAGCTGCTCTTCAGATCGGCGAACAGCCGCCAACGCAGCAGCCTGCACCTCAAGACCCAATCGCAACTCCAGCATGCTCCTGACACTGGCAACAGTGTCCATATGAAGGCGCAGGCCGAGCTGCGACTGCGGCTCCAAAACAAACGTCCCGACGCCATGGCGCGTTTCTACCAACCCCGAAGCCTGAAGCTTGGATATAGCCTCCCGAACAACGGTCCGGCTCACACCATGTTCACGAACGATGGTGGTTTCCGAAGGCAGCTTTTCGCCGGGGCTCAATTGCCCGAGCAAAATGCGCTGTGTCAGCGCTTCGACCAACCCCTGAGCCAGATTGGTGGAACGCCTGCGAATAGGCGCTTCGTTTTCACTTTGCATACGGTTCAAGTCCGAAATTTACCTGAGCAGAGCTTAACACCCACCAAGGGCTCTCTGCGCCTGAGGCACTCCCCTTCGCGGCACGATAAATTCACCAGCCTTGTATGACAACACATCTACGACCTGCCAATTTCGTACTACCACCTACGCGTACGCACCAAGCAAAACCACGACAAACCAACATTCAAAAAGCGAACGAGCTCAGAAAACACGGGCACCATAGACACAAATCACTCTCAGCCCGGTACATTCATTCAAAACAAACCTGCTCACCGCATTGCGGCGTCGAAAAACTACTTGTATGATGTCTATCAACATCAAGTAGCCAAGACTCTCCAACAAAAACCAGCGAAGCAGGCAAATTACATGAATCCTCAAGAGCTCAAGTCCATCCTTTCTGAAGGCCTACTGTCTTTTCCATTGACCGATTTCGACGCAGCCGGCGACTTCCGTGCCGACACCTACGCCAAGCGCCTTGAATGGCTGGCTCCTTACGGCGCCAGCGCGCTGTTTGCTGCGGGTGGCACCGGCGAATTTTTCTCGCTCGAAGCCAGCGAATACTCGGAAATCATCAAAGTAGCTGTCGATACGTGCCGTGGCGAAGTGCCGATTCTCGCTGGCACCGGCGGCTCGACCCGCCAAGCCATTGCTTATGCTCAGGAAGCCGAACGCCTGGGCGCCGCCGGCGTGTTGCTGCTCCCGCACTACCTGACCGAAGCAAGCCAGGAGGGTCTGGTCGCTCACGTTGAGCAAGTCTGCAAATCCGTGGATTTTGGTGTAGTGGTCTACAACCGCAACGTCTGCCGCCTGAACGCCGACAGCCTGGAAAAGCTGACTGATCGCTGCCCTAACCTGATCGGCTTCAAAGACGGCGTGGGCGATATTGAAAGCATGGTCTCAATCCGTCGCCGCTTGGGCGAACGCCTGACCTACCTCGGCGGCCTGCCAACGGCCGAAGTGTATGCCGCTGCTTATAAAGCATTGGGTGTACCGGTCTACTCTTCAGCTGTGTTCAACTTCATTCCGAAAACGGCCATGGATTTCTACCGGGCGATCGCCGCCGAAGACCATGAGACCGTGGGCAAAATCATCGACGATTTCTTCCTGCCGTATCTGGATATCCGCAATCGCTGTGAAGGCTATGGCGTGAGTATCGTCAAAGCCGGCGCCAAGCTGGTGGGCCGCGATGCCGGCCCGGTGCGAGCGCCACTGACCGACTTGCTGCCAAACGAAATGGAAGAACTGGATGCCTTGATCAAGAAGCTCGGCGCCCAGTAACTCGACTGCTACAACCGGCGGCCAAGCCGCCGGCGTCACGCTCAAACCCGCATAAAAATAATCAGTGGGAGATTTGAATTGTGAACAATTCAAGCAACGCATCCGTCGTTCCAGAAAGTGATTCGGTTCTCGCTCGCGCCGTGAGCAAAGTGAAGAGACATGTACTCCCACTTTTCGTCATCATGTTCATCCTTAACTACATCGACCGGGTCAATATCGGTTTCGTGCGCACGCACATGGAACATGACCTCGGTATCGGCGCTGCCGCCTACGGACTGGGCGCAGGTCTCTTCTTCATCGGTTACGCTCTCTTCGAAGTCCCATCCAACATGCTGCTGCAAAAAGTCGGGGCACGAATCTGGCTGACCCGCATCATGTTCACCTGGGGCATCGTCGCCACGATGATGGCGTTCATCCAGAACGAAACCCATTTCTACATTCTGCGTTTTCTGCTGGGTGTCGCTGAAGCGGGCTTCTTCCCTGGCGTGATCTACTACTTCACCCGCTGGCTGCCAGGCATCGAACGCGGTAAAGCCATTGCCATTTTCCTCAGTGGTTCAGCCATTGCGTCGCTGATTTCAGGCCCGCTGTCAGGCGCCCTGCTGCAGATCGAAGGCTTCGGTTTTCACGGCTGGCAATGGATGTTTGCTATCGAAGGTCTGGCCTCGGTGGCGCTGGGCTTCTTTGTCTGGTTCTGGCTTGACTCCAAACCCCACGACGCAAAATGGATGACTCGCGAAGAGCAAGATGCACTGGTCGGCGCCATCGATCAGGAACAGCGTGAGCGTGAAGCGCTGACCACTGTCAAACCCACTATTGGCAAGCTGCTCAAAGACCGTCAGATCATGCTGTTCTGCGCCTTGTACTTCTGCATTCAACTGACGATCTACGCAGCCACCTTCTGGCTCCCCAGTATCATCAAGAAGATGGGTGACCTGAGTGATGTGCAGGTGGGCTTTTTTAACTCAATTCCTTGGTTCATCGCCATCATCGCCATGTACGCCTTCGCCTCGCTGTCAGGTAAGTTCAAGTTTCAGCAGGCCTGGGTCGCGACTGCACTGTTGATAGCGGCCGCCGGCATGTTCCTGTCCACCAGCGGTGGGCCAGTCTTCGCCTTCGTGGCTATTTGCTG
>DQGF01000201.1:23923-26471 GCA_003525045.1 Pseudomonas sp.
GTGGCTATTTGCTTTGCCGCCATCGGTTTCAAGTCTGCCTCTTCGTTGTTCTGGCCAATTCCCCAAGGCTACCTGGATGCCCGTATCGCTGCCGCCGTCATCGCGCTGATTAACTCGATTGGCAACCTGGGAGGTTTCGTGGCACCGACCACCTTCGGTTATCTGGAACAAACAACCGGGTCGATCCAGGGTGGGCTCTACGGTTTGGCCGGCACATCGGTGCTCGCCGCGATACTGGTGTTCTTCGCCAAAACCTCGCCAAGGCCCTCATCCCTGCTGACGCCAGACGCCGTTCCAACGGGCGTGGCAGTCAGTAAATCGCACTGACCCATTGATAGCTGAACGACCTAATTTTCGCAGGAATTTGCCATGAACGCTGAACACGCCGCCAACACCACCCGATCACCTGTCGTCACCAGTTTTCAAGTAGTGCCCGTAGCGGGTCATGACAGCATGCTGCTGAACCTGAGCGGCGCCCACGGGCCGTTCTTCACCCGCAACATCGTTATTCTCAAGGACAGTTCCGGCAATACCGGCGTGGGCGAAGTACCCGGCGGCGAACGCATCCGCGAGACGCTCGAAGATGCTCGCAGCCTGGTGATGGGCCAGCCCATCGGTCAATACCAACGCATTCTCAACCAAATGCGCAGCACCTTCGCCTCCCGTGACGCCGCCGGGCGGGGCCTGCAGACGTTTGACCTGCGCATCACCATTCATGCCGTGACAGCCATGGAGGCCGCCCTGCTCGATCTGCTGGGTCAATTCCTGGAGGTCCCGGTCGCTGCATTGCTCGGCGAAGGGCAGCAGCGCGACGCGGTGAAAATGCTCGGCTACTTGTTCTACATTGGCGACCGCAACGTCACTGACCTGGCCTACCGTAACGATCCCGACGCTGAAGACGAGTGGTTCCGGGTACGGCACGAGAAAGCCATGACTGCTGAAGCTGTCGTGCGCCTGGCCGAAGCAGCAAAAGCGAAATACGGCTTCAATGACTTCAAACTCAAGGGCGGCGTGTTGAGCGGCGATGCAGAAATCGAAGCCGTCACCGCGCTGGCTGAACGCTTTCCCGATGCCCGCATCACCCTCGACCCGAATGGCGCGTGGTCGCTGAAAGAGGCCATCCGTTTGTGCCGGGATCAGCATCACGTCCTCGCTTACGCCGAAGACCCCTGCGGTGCAGAAAACGGTTTCTCGGGCCGCGAAGTCATGGCTGAATTCCGCCGCGCTACGGGCCTGAAAACCGCGACCAACATGATCGCGACCGACTGGCGCGAAATGGGCCACGCGATCCAGTTGCAATCGGTCGATATCCCGCTCGCGGACCCGCACTTCTGGACGATGCAGGGTTCAGTCCGTGTCGCCCAGATGTGTCATGAATGGGGCCTGACCTGGGGCTCACATTCCAATAACCATTTCGATATCTCCCTGGCCATGTTTACGCAAGTGGCAGCCGCCGCGCCTGGAGAGATCACCGCGATCGACACTCACTGGATCTGGCAGGACGGCCAGCGCTTGACCAAAGAACCACTGAAAATTGAAGGTGGCTACGTCAAGGTTCCAACCAAACACGGCTTGGGCGTAGACATCGACATGGACGCCGTGGCCAAGGCGCACGAAGTGTACAAAGGCATGGGACTCGGCGCGCGGGATGACAGTGTTGCGATGCAGTTCCTGATTCCAGGCTGGAGCTTCAACAACAAGCAGCCCTGCCTGGTGCGCTGACTCACTGAGTCACGCTTGGGTGCCACAAGCCCCCCTCCATCACCCATAGGGTTTCATCTTCAGAATAAAAAGGGGCACCCAAAGTGCTCCTTCCCTGTGCCACATCATTACACGACTTCAGATAAGCACCCCTTGTTCAGCTGAAGCGCACGGAGACAGATATGTTCACACTGCTTGGTCAAAATTTTATCGCCGGCGAACGTAGCGCCGACGGCAACCCACAACTCAAGAGTCTCGATGCGACCACCGGCCAACCGCTGCCGTATGACTTTTATCAAGCCACAGAACACGAAGTCGACCGCGCGGTCCTGGCCGCAGAAGCGGCGTTCATCGAATATCGACAACTGAGCCCGGCACGCCGCGCGGAATTTCTCGATGCCATCGCTGACGAAATTGACCAACTGGGCGAAGACTTCGTCGCTATCGTCTGCCAGGAAACCGCGTTGCCAGCGGGCCGCATTCAAGGAGAGCGAGCACGCACCAGTGGCCAGATGCGCTTGTTCGCCAACGTGCTGCGTCGCGGCGATTATCTCGGCGTACGCATCGACCTGGCCTTGCCGGAGCGCAAGCCACTGCCACGGGTCGACCTGCGTCAATACCGTATCGGTGTCGGCCCGGTTGCGGTATTCGGCGCCAGTAATTTCCCCTTGGCGTTTTCCACCGCGGGTGGCGATACCGCTGCTGCTCTTGCGGCGGGCTGCCCAGTGGTCTTCAAGGCTCACAGCGGCCACATGGCGACGGCCGACCAGGTAGGTTGCGCCATTATTCGCGCTGCCGAGCGTACCGGCATGCCCAAAGGCGTGTTCAACATGATCTACGGCGGTGG
>DQGF01000443.1:0-2730 GCA_003525045.1 Pseudomonas sp.
GCGAGGCTTGCCCGCGAAGGCGTACTCATCAGTGTCGTAAAAACGCCTGATGCAACTCATCCAGCGTTTCGAAGTGATAGGCCGGCGCTTCTGCGCTCAACTCTTCCCGGCTGCCAAAACCGTATCCCACTGCTGCCGCATCCAGCCCGTTACTGCGCGCGCCGATCAGATCGTGTTTGCGGTCGCCGATCATCAGGGTGCTGGCCGGGTCCAGGCTTTCTTCGGCCATCAGGTGAGCGATCAGCTCGACCTTATTGGTACGGGTCCCGTCCAGTTCGCTGCCGTAGATCACCTTGAAGTGTTTCGCAAAGTCGAAGTGCCTGGCGATTTCCCGGGCGAAGATCCAGGGTTTGGAGGTCGCGATGTACAGCTGTCGCCCTTGCCCGCCGAGCGTTTCCAGCAGCGGCGTGACGCCGTCGAATACGCGGTTCTCGTAAAGACCGGTGACCTTGAAGCGTTCGCGATAGAGGTTAACCGCTTCCCAGGCCTTGGGCTCGTCGAAGTCGTAGAACTGCATGAACGCCTGCAACAACGGTGGGCCGATAAAGTGTTCGAGTTTGGTCAGATCGGGCTCATCGATCCCCAATTTGCTCAGGGCAAACTGGATCGAACGGGTAATGCCCTCGCGCGGATCGGTCAGGGTGCCATCAAGGTCGAATAAAACGGTTTGGTAATGCATGAAAATTCCTGAGCAATAGCGGGACGATTCAGATCTGGTCGTAGCCTTCGGCCAGATGCAGGTCCTTGAGCTTCACGTAATTCGCCGCGCTGTAGGTGAAAAAGGTTTTTTCTTTGTCCGTCAGCGTACGGATCTGTTTCACCGGGCTGCCGACATAGAGGAAACCGCTTTCCAGGCGCTTGCCAGGCGGCACCAGGCTGCCGGCGCCGATGATCACGTCATCTTCCACCACTGCACCATCCATCACGATACTGCCCATGCCAATCAGAACCCGGCTGCCCACGGTGCAGCCGTGAAGCATGACCTTATGCGCGATGGTTACGTCATCGCCGATCAGCAACGGGAAGCCATCGGGATTGAACGGCCCGGCGTGAGTGATGTGCAGCACGCAGGCGTCCTGAACACTGGTACGCGCGCCCACACGGATGCGATGCATGTCGCCACGGATCACCGTCAGCGGCCAGACCGAGCTGTCTTCGCCGATTTCAACGTCGCCGATCACTACCGCCGAACGGTCGACAAAAGCGCCTTTGCCGAGCAGCGGCGTGTGGTTCTGATACTTGCGAAGGGTCACGATAGGCTCTCTCTCTATTGCTGATAGCTGCGGTGAACGTCGATTGTAATTAAGATGGCCTCATGTTTCTTCCAGCCAAGGTGTCAACCGTGAGCGTGAACAACCCTCTTTTGCAATCCTACGACCTGCCGCCGTTCTCGGTGATCCGTGCCGAACACGTGCAACCGGCCATTGAACAGATCCTGGCTGACAACCGCGCCGCCATTATCGAGATCCTCGAAGCCCAGGGCAAACAACCGACCTGGGCCGGCCTGGTGCTGGCGATGGACGAACTCAACGATCGCCTGGGCGCGGCCTGGAGCCCGGTCAGCCATCTGAATGCCGTGTGCAACAGCGCCGAATTGCGTGAAGCCTACGAGTCCTGTCTGCCAGCCTTGAGCGCCTACTCCACCGAGCTGGGCCAGAACCGTGAGTTGTTCGAGGCTTTCGAAGCGCTCGCCAACAGCCCGGAAGCCGACGGCTTCGACGTGGCGCAGAAAACGATCCTGGAACACTCCCTGCGTGACTTTCGTCTGTCGGGTATCGACCTGCCTGCTCCTGAGCAGAAGCGTTACGCCGAAGTGCAGAGCAAATTGTCGGAGCTGGGCAGTCGCTTCTCCAACCAGTTGCTCGACGCTACCCAGGCCTGGACCAAGCACCTCACCGATGAAGCCACCCTCGCTGGCCTGACCGATTCGGCCAAGGCACAAATGGCCGCCGCGGCCCAGGCCAAAGACCTCGATGGCTGGCTGATCACCCTGGAATTCCCGAGCTACTACGCGGTGATGACCTACGCCCAAGACCGTGCCTTGCGCGAAGAAGTCTACGCTGCCTACTGCACCCGTGCGTCGGACCAAGGCCCGAATGCCGGTCAGAATGATAACGGCCCGGTGATGGAAGAAATCCTCGACCTGCGTCAGGAACTGGCCAAACTCCTGGGTTTCGCCAGCTTTTCGGAGTTGAGCCTGGCCACTAAAATGGCCGAATCCAGCGACCAGGTCATCAGTTTCCTGCGCGATCTGGCCAAGCGCAGCAAGCCGTTCGCCGCTCAGGATCTGGAACAGCTCAAAGCCTATGCCGCCGAACAAGGCTGCCCCGACCTGCAAAGCTGGGACAGCGGTTTCTACGGTGAAAAACTCCGTGAACAACGTTACAGCGTTGCCCAGGAAACCCTTCGCGCCTACTTCCCGATCGACAAAGTGCTGGGCGGTCTGTTCGCCATCGTCCAACGTCTGTATGGCATTGAAATCGCCGAGCAGAAAGGCTTCGACACCTGGCACCCGGATGTTCGCCTGTTCGAAATCAAGGAAAACGGCCAGCACGTCGGTCGTTTCTTCTTTGACCTCTACGCCCGCGCCAACAAGCGCGGTGGTGCCTGGATGGACGGCGCCCGTGATCGTCGCCGCACCGCCGAAGGCGTACTACAGAGCCCGGTGGCCAATCTGGTATGCAACTTCACCCCGGCCGACAGCGGCAAGCCTGCGCTGCTGACCCACGA
>DQGF01000443.1:3053-11507 GCA_003525045.1 Pseudomonas sp.
CTGTTCCACGAATTCGGCCATGGCCTGCATCACCTGCTGACCCGCGTCGAGCACGCCGGCGTATCCGGCATCAACGGCGTGGCCTGGGATGCGGTCGAGCTGCCTAGCCAGTTCATGGAAAACTGGTGCTGGGAGCCGGAAGGCCTGGCGCTGATCTCCGGTCACTACGAAACCGGCGAGCCGCTGCCCCAAGACCTGCTGGAGAAAATGCTCGCAGCGAAAAATTTCCAGTCCGGCCTGATGATGGTTCGCCAACTGGAGTTCTCGTTGTTCGACTTCGAACTGCACGCCACCCACGGCGACGGCCGCAGTGTGCTGCAAGTGCTCGAAGGCGTGCGCGACGAGGTTTCGGTCATGCGACCACCGGCTTACAACCGTTTCCCCAATAGTTTTGCGCACATCTTCGCCGGCGGTTACGCTGCGGGTTACTACAGCTATAAATGGGCAGAAGTGCTGTCGGCGGATGCCTTCTCGAAATTCGAAGAAGATGGCGTTCTCAATGCCGACACCGGTCGCGCATTCCGCGAAGCGATCCTGGCGCGCGGCGGTTCCCAAGAGCCGATGGTGCTGTTCGTCGATTTCCGGGGACGGCCACCGTCGATTGACGCACTCTTGCGCCACAGCGGCCTAAGTGAGGTCGTGGCCGCATGAGTGAGGGTCCAGTGGTGACAAAAAAACGCTTTATCGCCGGTGCGGTCTGCCCGGCCTGCAGCGAGCCGGACAAGTTGATGATGTGGAACGAAGACGAAGTCCCGCATCGCGAGTGCGTGGCTTGCGGTTATTCCGACACGCTGAATGAACAGGGTCTGTCGGTGCCCAAGGAGCTGGGCACGCGGGTCAACACCTCGGCGCTGAAGGTGTCGGACGCCAAGGTTCAGGCCGTGCAGTTCTTCCCGAACCCCAAACTGAAGAAAAAGCCTGACGAACAGCATTGACTCGAAACCACCTTCCACTCCTGATCGGATTGGAAGGTGGTATCTATTTACCACCTTATCTGCGCGCTTCCTTTTTAGGCTGACCTGACTCGTATGACAGCTGGCCAACCGGACAATTGCTGATGAGTGCGATGTTCGATTTTTAATTGCACAACTCTGCATCGAAACAGCCCTGAGTCATTTCTCTCAGGGCGTCTTACTTGCTCCAGCCTTGCACCACACAACTCTCTCACAATCAGGGATTAATGATCTTCGAATAAGCTTTCGCCAGCGCCACCATGACGGCCTTGTCTTGCGCGTCGATGTCACCATCACCGTCCACATCAGGAGTTGTTTTCATAGTGAAGGTCGCGCCGCCATCATTCGATACGGCCTCGCGAGTGCTGGAGTCGAGCAAAGAATAGGTAACCTCCCGATTGGCGGGGTCGTAACCTTCTTCCTTTAGAGCGAACTGCATGGAAACCCTAACTTCTTTTGGGCTGACGATAGAGGGGCGTAAAAGTTGAAGAAATACGCCACGTTGATTGTAGTTCGACATTAATTAAATCCTTTTTAATAATGAGTTCACGACCACGCCGTGTGAGGTGGATGGTACTGATGAATTTTCAAATAACGCCACGGACAAAATGTTTCTCGCAGTTACATGAAAACTTTTAGAATTAACTTGAACACTTCATCCGATATAAATAAATCCAGGTGCCGAATGGCACTGGCGCCCTCCACTGAGCTTCTATACTGTATACACATACAGCTAAAGGATCGCATTGATGGCTACTCCTCTACCTCCGCGCGGCCGTGGCACCGCCACCAACCCTCACAATCGCTTCGCGCCTAATCGCTCGGTAGCCGAGGATGACGGCTGGTATCAGGAAGCACCCGTCACTCAAGGCACCGAGGTGCGCATCGAAACGGCAAAAACCATCATCACCCGCAACAACTCGCCGGATTTACCCTTCGACCGCTCGATCAATCCCTATCGCGGTTGCGAGCACGGTTGCATTTATTGTTACGCACGCCCCAGCCATGCCTATTGGGACATGTCGCCGGGGCTGGATTTCGAAACAAAGCTGATCGCCAAGACCAACGCCGCTGAGGTGTTGGAAGAGCAACTTTCCAAACGCGGCTATCAATGTGCGCCGATCAACCTGGGCTCCAACACCGATCCATATCAGCCAATCGAGCGCGAACACCTCATCACTCGCAAAACGTTGGAGGTGCTGCTACGTTATCGCCACCCGGTGACCATTATCACCAAAGGTTCGCTGATCCTGCGCGATCTGGACCTGCTGGCCGAGCTCGCCCAGCAAAGGCTGGTGGCAGTAATGATCAGCCTGACCACGCTGGACGACGAGCTCAAACGCATCCTCGAACCCCGCGCGGCGGCGCCCAAGGCCCGACTCAGAGCGATCAGGGTAATGCGTGAAGCGGGAATTCCAGTGGGGGTGCTGTGCTCGCCGATGATTCCAATGATCAACGACAGCGAACTTGAAAGCCTGCTCACCGAGGCCCATGGGGCTGGCGCACAAAGTGCGGCCTACATGATGCTGCGCCTGCCCCTGGAAGTCGCGCCGCTGTTCGAAGAATGGCTGGCGGCCCACTATCCTCAGCGTGCAGCTCATGTGTTGAGCCTGATCCGCCAGAGTCGTGGCGGCGAGCTCTACGACAGTCGGTTTGGCAGCCGGATGCGTGGCGAAGGTCCGTTTGCCGACCTGCTGGCGCAACGCTTTGCCAAAGCCATTAAACGCCTGGGGCTCAATCATCGGGAAGGTTTCAATCTGGACTGCACAGCCTTCTGTCCGCCGGGGCGCCAGATGTCGTTGATATGAGGACAATTGGCCTATGGTTGAGTAGAAGGAAACAAGCACCGCATCTAGGCTGGTCACGTTTTCTGTGACCTGGAACACACGTGTTAGAGCGTTTGATTCAGTTTGAGTTAAGTTTCGGCAGCTACCTTGTTCATCGAGTGACTGACGGGTCGAGATGTTCGACCTGGATGTTTTTTAAACAGCCACTGGATTCACATCGGATAACACGGGAAAATTCCCTGACTCCGCCAAAGAGGATGAATCATGAGTGACAAGGATAAACAGCCGTTGGCTGCGTCGGCTTCAGCCCAACCGGAGGCGGAAACCGCCGATGCAGCACTGCAGCATATCGTTGACGGCTTTTTGCATTTTCATCACGAGGTTTTTCCACAACAGGAAGAACTCTTCAAAAAACTCGCCACGGCCCAGAGCCCCAGAGCGATGTTCATCGCCTGTGCCGATTCGCGCATCGTTCCCGAGCTGATCACCCAAAGCGCCCCCGGCGATCTGTTCGTGACCCGTAACGTGGGCAACGTGGTTCCGCCGTACGGGCAAATGAACGGCGGTGTTTCCACGGCGATCGAATACGCAGTACTGGCCCTCGGCGTGCAGCACATCATCATCTGCGGGCACTCCGACTGCGGCGCCATGCGTGCGGTACTCAATCCGCAGAGCCTGGAAAAAATGCCGACGGTCAAAGCCTGGTTACGTCATGCCGAAGTGGCGAAAACCATGGTCCAGGAAAACTGCCATTGCGCTGACGAAAACGAAAGCATGCAGATCCTCACAGAAGAGAATGTGATCGCCCAGTTGCAACATTTGCGCACTCATCCGTCGGTGGCCTCGCGCATGGCCAACGGTCAGCTGTTTATCCATGGCTGGGTCTACAGCATCGAAACCAGCGAAATCAAGGCCTACGACGCCGATCAGGGTTGTTTCCTGCCGCTCGATGGCAGTCATCCGATTCCGGTGGCGACGCCCAAAGCGCGCTTCTAAATCCTCCTAAGTGTGGTTTAGCCGAGGCTGCCGATCGAGCAGCCTGGCTTTGCCACGCCTGAAAAAAACTTCAGGAGAATCATCATGCGGGCTGCGCAACTAAAAGCTGTTCTGCCACGGGAGCTATTGGCTTCGGTGGTCGTGTTTCTTGTCGCCCTACCTTTGTGCATGGGTATCGCTATCGCTTCAGGGCTACCGCCCGCCAAAGGGCTGATCACCGGCATCATCGGTGGCCTGGTGGTGGGCTGGCTCGCCGGATCACCACTGCAAGTCAGCGGTCCGGCGGCCGGATTGGCCGTTCTGGTGTTCGAACTGGTGCGCCAGCATGGCATCGCCATGCTCGGGCCAATCCTGCTGTTAGCCGGGTTTTTGCAACTGGTGGCCGGGCGTTTGAAACTCGGCTGCTGGTTTCGGGTGACGGCGCCGGCGGTGGTCTACGGCATGCTCGCCGGGATTGGCGTGCTGATCGTGCTGTCACAAGTGCACGTGATGCTCGACGCCGTACCCAAACCTTCCGGGCTGGACAACCTGGCAGCCTTCCCGGCCGCTGTATCCCAGGCTTTGCCGTCATTTGGCTGGCAGGCAGGTGTACTCGGCCTGTCGACCATTACCGTGATGTACCTGTGGGAAAAATTCCGCCCGCACACTCTGCGTTTTGTTCCTGGTGCGTTGCTTGGTGTCGGTCTGGCAACGGTCGCCAGCCTGGTACTCGCGCTGCAGGTCAAACGCGTGGAGGTTCCGGCCAATCTGGCAGAGGCTATCGACTGGCTGAAACCTGCAGACCTGCTCAACCTGGCGGATCCCACGCTGCTGATCGCCGCGTTTGCCGTGGCCTTCATCGCCAGTGCCGAGACCCTGCTCTCGGCCGCCGCGGTGGACCGCATGCACAGTGGCCAGCGCTCGGACTTCGACCGGGAATTATCAGCCCAGGGTATCGGCAACATGCTCTGCGGTCTGCTCGGCGCGCTGCCGATGACCGGCGTGATCGTGCGCAGCTCGGCCAACGTCCAGGCTGGCGCCACCACGCGATTGTCGGCGGTATTTCATGGCCTGTGGTTGCTGGCCTTCGTGCTGCTACTGTCGAGCGTGCTGCAAAGCATTCCGGTAGCGAGCCTGGCCGGGGTTCTGGTCTATACCGGCTTCAAACTGGTCGACCTCAAGGCCTTTCGCGGCCTGGGCCGTTATGGCCGGATGCCGATGTTCACTTACGCGGCGACTGCCTTGGCCATCATTTTCACTGACCTGCTGACCGGCGTGCTGATCGGCTTCGGCCTGACCTTGGCCAAGCTTGCCTGGAAGGCATCGCGCCTGAAAATCAGCCTGATCGACCTGCCCAGGGATGGTGAAATGGAATTGCGACTGATGGGGGCCGCGACCTTTCTCAAGGTGCCGGCACTGACGCAAGTGCTGGGGACTATTCCCGCAGGTGCGACGGTGCATGTGCCGCTCAATAACCTGAGCTACATCGATCACTCGTGTCTGGAGTTGCTTGAGGAATGGGGACGGGCGAATGCGGCCAAGGGCTCGAAATTGTTGATTGAGGCGCGGGGGTTGAAGCGCAGGTTGGAAGGGCGGTTGCGAACCACCGCCGGAGTCGGTTCCACCGGCTAAAGCACCTTCCCTGTAGGAGCGAGGCTTGCCCGCGAAGGCGTCCTCAGGTACGCCAAAAGCTTCGCGGGCAAGCCTCGCTCCTACAAGGGGGTTGGTGTGGCTTTATGCCGCAGGCTGGTCCAGCTCCAGACCTACGCCCAGCTGGCGCGACAGGCATGGCCAGCGCTTCCACGCAGCGCCGGTGTTCGGGCTGTTGAGTTTCTCTCGGTAGGCTTCCACCGATTCCAGCGCGAAACTGTCTTCGTTGAGCATCTCGTCGACGGCGTGATGCACCGCCTCATCCAGTTGGTTGGCGAACTCCTCACCGATCAGCTGGTGAGCAATCAGGTTGGCAACAGTCATGTCCAATGGGATCAGTGGCTGGCCAAAATGCTTGATGTACAGGTCATTGACCTCTTCGACCAGGCGATGCGCCAGATAGGCTTCGTCCAGCAGGCTGTCCAGACCGACGTGACCGGCCATGATCGTCGGGGGCTGGAGGAAGAACTGCTCGGCGATTTTCAGCACCGGCTTGATCTGTGATTCGATGCCCGCTTCCCTGGCGACTTCATTGGCTGCGTCCAGCAGGTCCGGCACTTGCTCTATGTACGCGGCCACAAAACGCGTCATCACGCCGTTGGCGTCGACATCCGGCAATTGGATGGCGGAGTGAAGGTGTGGCAGTTGGGTTTCCAGCTGACGAGTCAGCAGGCCGGTGTCGGCCTCATGTTGTTGGGCTTTTTGGATCTGCTCGCGCAATGCGGCGGTGTTCATGAAATCTCCAGGATACAAAGGCAATGAAATAGGGAAGACATAACTTAGCTGCCATATGAAAAATGCTAAGACGCATTTGTCATAAATGTTTCATCCTTGAGACGCCTCCGTTATATCGGTTGGCCACCACTCGTCTGCATCCTTCTCCATTCGTGACCTAGAACGCAAGTCCCAGCTGTTTCACATGATTTACGCCGCCACGTTGCGAGGCGGCAGTCGCTGGCTATACTCGGGTGGGAATGGAGTTAGCTGATGACGCCCGACTGCACACGCAGCAAGGCCTGGCAATTCAAGTTCGTAGTCTGAAAAAGCCGCTCCCTTGCCGCAGGTGAAAGCCGGCGGGATAAAAAGAACGATAAGGGGAACCCGCAATGATGCGACATCCACACGTCTGGATGGGCCTCCTGTTGTGGTCGATTTTCAGTCCGGCACACGCCGCATGGACTGTAAATATGGCGCCTGGAGCGACTGAAATCAGTCACGCAGTATTTGACCTGCACATGACCATTTTCTGGATCTGTGTAGTGATCGGCATCATCGTCTTCGGCGCCATGTTCTGGTCGATGATTCTCCACCGCCGCTCGACCGGGCAGGTGGCCGCAAAATTTCATGAAAGCACCACCGTCGAAATCCTCTGGACCATCGTGCCCTTCCTGATATTGGTGGCGATGGCGATTCCGGCGACTGCAACCCTGATCAAGATGTACGACGCCACCGAGCCGGATATCGATATCCAGGTCACGGGCTATCAGTGGAAGTGGCATTACAAGTACTTGGGCCAGGACGTTGAGTTCTTCAGCAACCTGACCACACCCGCCGATCAGATTCACAACAAGGAAGCCAAGGGCGAGCATTACCTGCTTGAGGTCGACAAGCCACTGGTGCTGCCGATCGGCGCCAAGGTGCGTTTCCTGGTGACTTCTGCCGACGTCATTCACTCCTGGTGGGTGCCGGCCTTCGCGGTCAAGCGCGATGCGATCCCGGGGTTCGTCAATGAAGCCTGGACCCGAATCGAGAAACCCGGCCTCTACCGCGGCCAGTGCGCCGAGTTGTGCGGCAAGGACCACGGGTTCATGCCGATCGTGGTCGAGGTCAAGGAAAAGGCCGAGTACGAAAAATGGCTGGGCGAGCGCAAGGCTGAAGCCGCGCAACTCAAAGAGCTGACCAGCAAGGAATGGACTCTGGAGGAGCTCAAGGAGCGCGGCGACAAGATCTATCACACCACTTGCGTGGCCTGTCACCAGGCCGAGGGCCAGGGCCTGCCGCCGATGTTCCCGGCACTCAAGGGCTCGAAAATCGCTACCGGACCGAAAGAAGGTCACCTGAGCATTGTCTTCCACGGCAAGCCCGGCACCGCCATGGCCGCGTTCGGCAAGCAGCTCTCGGAAGTCGATATTGCGGCGGTCGTGACCTACGAACGTAACGCCTGGGGCAACAACAAGGGCGACATGGTCACTCCAAAAGAAGTGTTGGAGCTGAAACAGGCGGAAAGCAAATGACCCGGTCTATTGCGCACCCCAGGAACCGGTCGGGGCATCGCGCCCCGGCCTGCCCAGCCCATCTGTTTGCAGGAGACAGGCCATGAGCGCCGTTATCGATGACCACGGTCATGCCACCGACCATGCCCACGGCCCCGCCAAAGGCCTGATGCGCTGGGTGCTGACCACTAACCACAAGGA
Source organism: Pseudomonas sp. (assembly GCA_003525045.1). Classification (GTDB taxonomy): domain Bacteria; phylum Pseudomonadota; class Gammaproteobacteria; order Pseudomonadales; family Pseudomonadaceae; genus Aquipseudomonas. The sequence goes on from DQGF01000443.1 coordinate 10,833, forward strand.
TATCGGCACGCTGTACCTGTGGTTTGCGTTCTCCATGTTCTTGCTCGGCGGCTCGTTCGCGATGGTGATTCGCGCCGAGCTGTTCCAGCCGGGGCTGCAAATCGTCCAGCCGGAATTCTTCAACCAGATGACCACCATGCACGGTCTGGTCATGGTGTTCGGTGCGGTGATGCCGGCCTTTGTCGGCCTCGCCAACTGGATGATCCCGTTGATGATCGGCGCGCCGGACATGGCCCTGCCGCGGATGAACAACTTCAGCTTCTGGCTGCTGCCGGCGGCGTTCATCCTGCTGGTGTCGACCCTGTTCACCCCCGGCGGCGGACCGAACTTCGGCTGGACGTTCTATGCCCCGCTGTCGACGACCTATGCGCCGGAAAGCGTGACGTTCTTCATCTTCGCCATCCACTTGATGGGGATCAGTTCGATCATGGGCGCGATCAACGTGATCGCGACCATCCTCAACCTGCGCGCCCCCGGCATGACATTGATGAAAATGCCATTGTTCGTCTGGACCTGGCTGATCACCGCATTCCTGCTGATTGCAGTGATGCCAGTGCTGGCCGGGTGCGTGACGATGATGCTGATGGACATCCACTTCGGTACCAGCTTCTTCAGTGCCGCCGGTGGCGGTGACCCGGTGTTGTTCCAGCATGTGTTCTGGTTCTTCGGTCACCC
>DQGF01000443.1:11813-17400 GCA_003525045.1 Pseudomonas sp.
GGTCACCCCGAGGTGTACATCATGATTCTGCCGGCCTTCGGGGCGGTCAGCTCGATCATTCCGACCTTCTCGCGCAAGCCGCTGTTTGGCTACACCTCGATGGTCTACGCCACGGCGAGCATCGCGTTCCTGTCGTTCATCGTCTGGGCGCACCACATGTTCGTGGTCGGCATTCCGTTGGTGGGCGAGCTGTTCTTCATGTACGCCACGTTGCTGATCGCCGTACCGACCGGGGTCAAGGTGTTCAACTGGGCCAGCACCATGTGGCAAGGCTCGCTGACCTTCGAGACGCCGATGCTGTTCGCGGTGGCGTTCGTGATCCTTTTTTCTATTGGTGGCTTCTCCGGTCTGATGCTGGCCATCGCCCCGGCGGATTTCCAGTATCAGGACACCTACTTCGTGGTCGCGCACTTCCACTACGTCCTGGTGCCGGGGGCGATCTTCGGGATTTTCGCCTCGGCCTACTACTGGATGCCAAAATGGACCGGCCACATGTACGACGAAACCCTCGGCAAGCTGCATTTCTGGCTGTCGTTCATCGGCATGAACATGGCCTTCTTCCCGATGCACTTCGTGGGGCTGGCGGGTATGCCGCGGCGGATTCCGGACTACAACCTGCAATTCGCCGACTTCAACATGGTGTCGTCGATCGGCGCGTTCATGTTCGGCACTACGCAGATCTTCTTCCTGTTCATCGTGATCAAGACCATTCGCGGCGGCGCGCCGGCACCGGCGAAACCGTGGGATGGGGCAGAGGGTCTGGAGTGGAGCATTCCGTCACCGGCGCCGTACCACACCTTCACTACTCCGCCGGAAGTGAAATGACTGTAGGAGCGAGCTTGCTCGCGATGGACATCAGCGATAACGCTGGAAGCCTGACACCCCGCGGCGCTCTCAGGTTTTACGCGAGCCAGCTCGCTCCTACAGGGTTATGCGTAGAGGTTGGAAATCATGGCTGACTCGATTTCGATGAAAAAGCTGGTCACCCGCCTGCTGCTGGTAGTGGTGGCGATGTTTGTCTTCGGGTTTGCCCTGGTGCCGATCTACGACGTGATGTGCAAGGCGTTCGGCATCAATGGCAAGACTGCCGGGCAATACGAGGGCGAACAGACGGTCGATACCTCGCGGCAAGTGCGCGTGCAGTTTCTGTCGACCAACTCCGCGGACATGTCCTGGGATTTCTATCCCAAGAGCGATGAGCTGACGGCCAACCCTGGTGCGGTGAACGAGATGATTTTCATCGCCCACAACCCGACTGATCGCCCGATGAGTGCGCAGGCCGTACCGAGCATCGCCCCCAGCAACGCGGCGGCGTATTTCCACAAGACCGAATGTTTCTGCTTTACCCAGCAAGTGCTGCAGCCCGGTCAACGGATCGAGATGCCGGTACGTTTCATCGTTGACCGTGACATGCCCAAGGATGTGAAGCACCTGACGCTGTCTTACACGCTGTTCGATATCACCGCCCGACATCCACCGGTGGCTGTAAATACTGGCGGCTGAGCGTGCCCGATAAGGAGAACAATAAATGGCAACTCATGAACACTATTACGTACCGGCCCAGAGCAAGTGGCCGATCATTGCTACCGTCGGCATGGTCACAACCGTGTTCGGCCTGGGCACCTGGTTCAATGACCTGAAAGCTGCGCGACCGGAATCCCACGGCCCGCTGATCTTTTTCGTCGGAGGTCTGCTGCTGGCCTACATGTTGTTCGGCTGGTTCGGGACAGTGATCAAGGAAAGTCGCCAGGGGTTGTATAGCCCACAGATGGATCGCTCGTTTCGCTGGGGCATGAGCTGGTTCATCTTTTCGGAGGTGATGTTCTTCATCGCTTTCTTCGGTGCGCTGTTTTATGTGCGTCATGTCTCCGGTCCGGCACTGGGCGGTGAAGGCCCGAAAGGCATCGCTCATATGCTTTGGCCGAACTTCGAGTTCATCTGGCCATTGCTGAATAACCCCGATTCGAAACTCTTCCCGCCACCCAAGGAAGTCATCAGCCCCTGGGGCCTGCCGCTGCTCAATACCGTTTTGCTGGTGAGTTCCAGCGTCACCGTAACCATCGCCCACCATGCCTTGAAGAAGGGTCATCGCGGTGCGCTGAAAATCTGGCTGGCGATCACCGTGCTACTGGGCTGCGCGTTCCTTGGCTTTCAGGCCGAAGAGTACATGCATGCCTACCACGAACTGGGCCTGACCCTGGGTTCGGGCATCTACGGCGCAACCTTCTTCATGCTCACCGGTTTCCACGGCGCTCACGTGACCATCGGCACCATCATCCTGTTTGTGATGCTGATGCGGATCATGCGTGGGCATTTCGACAACGAGCATCAGTTCGGCTTCGAGGCGGCGAGTTGGTACTGGCACTTTGTGGACGTGGTGTGGATCGGGCTGTTCGTTTTCGTCTATGTGCTTTAGAGCAGCTGCAAGCTGCAAGCTGCAAGCTTGAAGCTGCGCGCTTCGTGCGCCCTACCAGGTCACGTGGGACACCAACTGGCCGCTGAAGAAACCCCAGGCAATCAAGCCGACGGTGATCGCGGCCAGGGCAACACGAACACTCAAGGCAATGACGAGGCGGTTCGAGCTGCTGTCGTCCTTGACCAGAAAAAACAGGCCGCTGAACAGGCTGACAACCGTGGCAATCAGCATCAGGACGATGGCTGCTTTGAGCATGGTGAGACTCCGGGGGAAAGGCGATGCACTTGAGTATAGCTATCGCGACTAGCGACTTTCTGGCGACGCCATGAAGCGCTTTCGGCCGGGCATCGTGCCGACCCTGGTGGTTGCGCTTTTGCTGCCGCTGCTGGTGTCGCTCGGGTTCTGGCAATTGAGCCGGGGCGCTGAGAAAAGCGCGCTGCTGCAAAGCTATGCCGAGCGCCGGGCAGCCGAGCCGATGGCCAGCACCGAACTGCCACATACCGAGGATCCGGTTTTCCGCCGGGTACGCCTGCACGGCCAATTCGATGCCGGGCACAGCCTGCTTTTAGACAACCGTCAGCGCAACGGCAAGGTCGGCGTCGAACTGCTGCAACCATTCCAGGATCGGGCGACCGGGCTCTGGCTGCTGGTCAATCGCGGCTGGCTGCCGTGGCCGGACCGGCGTATCCCGCCGCAATTCACCACGCCTAAAGAGACATTGAGTCTCGACGCCTGGGTCTACGTCTCCCCCGGCGCCACCTTCCAGTTGCACGCTGACCCGAACACCACGACCTGGCCACAACTGGTTACCGCAGTCGAACCGACCAGGCTCTGGACGGCGCTGGACCGTGAAGGTTTCGCCTACGAGTTACGCGCAGAAAGCGGCCCCGGGATCTACCAGGCCGATTGGCCGGTGGTGGCCATGGGTCCGGAAAAACACCTGGCTTATGCCGTGCAGTGGTTCGCGATGTCGATCGCCCTGTTCGGCCTTTATCTCTATCTCGGCTGGTACAACGCAAAGGAGAAACACCATGGGAGCGGCCATGAATCCACCCACCATGTCTGAAGCGAAAACCCCGGCGAGTCGGCGACGGGGGCGCTTGCAGTTGCTGTTGATCCTGCTGGGGGTGATCGGTCCGATGGTCCTTGCCACCGGCATGTACAAATTGCAGTTCTGGGTGCCGGAAGGTCGCAGCTACCACGGCGAGTTGATCGGCAACGGCCAGACCCGGGCGGACATTGGTGTGCAAGCGCAGGAGGACCGCTGGCAGTTGCTGGTCACCGCCCCCAAAGAGTGTTCGGTCGACTGCCAGCAGCTGGTGTACCTGGCGCGGCAAGTCCAGATCGGTCTTGGCCGAGATGCCGGGCGCGCCAGTCACGCCCTGGCCGCGGCGCAACCGCTGAACAGTGATTACGCCGCCAAGCTGACGCGCGAGTACCCGCAACTGCAACGTTACCCCATGGACCTGACTACCTTCAGCAAGACGACCGGGGACGAAACCGTGCCGCAGCTGTGGATCATCGACCCTCACGGCAATCTGGTGCTGCGCTACGACCCGACGGTCAAAGGCAAGGATCTGCTCAACGACCTGCGCCATCTGCTGAAACTGTCGAACATCGGATAAGGGCATCGTCATGGCCAAACCTGGATTTCGCCTCGCGCTGTTTGCCACCTTGCTGGCACTGATTGTGGTGCTGCTCGGCGCCTACACCCGCCTGACCCACGCCGGCCTTGGCTGTCCGGACTGGCCGGGTTGCTATGGCTTTATCAGCGTGCCGAACAGCGAAGCCCAACTGGCCCATGCCGAGCTGCATTTTCCTGATGCGCCCGTCGAAGCCCACAAGGGCTGGAACGAAATGGTCCATCGCTACTTCGCCGGCACCCTCGGGCTGTTGATCTCGGTATTGGCCGGCCGAGCCTGGGTTCATCGGCGTCATCCGGGACAACCGGTGAAATTGCCTCTGTTTCTGTTAGCAGTGGTGATTGCCCAGGCGGCGTTCGGTATGTGGACGGTGACGCTCAAGCTCTGGCCGCAAGTGGTGACGGGGCATCTGCTCGGCGGCTTTGCGACCTTGAGTCTGTTGTTCCTGCTGACCTTGCGCCTGTCCGGCGTATTGCCGGCACTGACCGTACCGCGCCGTTTGCAGCATTGGGCGACTGCCGGGTTGCTGCTGGTCATCGGGCAGATCGCCCTTGGCGGCTGGGTCAGCTCCAACTACGCAGCGGTGGCTTGCATCGACTTTCCGACTTGTCATGGGCAATGGCTGCCGCCTGCCGACTTCGCCAACGGTTTTCACCTGACCCAGCACATCGGCCCGAACTACCTCGGCGGGCAACTGGACAGCGATGCCCGTACCGCGATTCACCTGACTCACCGTATCGGTGCCCTGCTGGTGACCCTGGTGCTGCTCGGACTGGCCTGGCAACTGAAAGTGGTCGGCATGACGCGCCTGGCCGGGCTGGTGCTGATTGCTCTCGCGGCACAAATCACCCTGGGTATCAGCAACGTGCTATTTCATCTGCCGCTGCCGGTGGCCGTCGCTCACAACGCTGGCGGCGCGGCACTTCTGCTGACGATGGTATTGGTCAATTATCACGCGCGAACCAGTCTGGTTCGGGTCAAGCAACAAACCCCTGCGCGCTGGCGGTTCAGCCCGCGTAAACATTCGGCCGGGCCCATAACAATAAAAGGAGAGATGCCATGGCGACTCTGATCGGCGAACGTCACAGCCAGGCAATCTGGCGCGACTATCTGGAGCTGACCAAGCCGAAAGTGGTGGTGCTGATGCTCATCACTTCACTGGTCGGCATGTTCCTCGCGACCCGCGCCGGGGTGCCGTGGACGGTGCTGGTGTTCGGCAATCTGGGAATCGCCTTGTGTGCCGGCGGTGCGGCGGCGGTCAATCATGTGGTGGACCGGCGGATCGACGCGGTGATGGCGCGCACGCATAAACGACCACTGGCCGAAGGTCGGGTGTCACCGGCCGCCGCGCTGACCTTCGCCCTGGTGCTGGCACTGCTCGGCCAGGCCTTGCTGCTGGCCTTCACCAACCCGCTGACCGCGTGGCTGACCCTTGCCTCGCTCCTCGGCTACGCGGTGGTCTACACCGGTTTCCTGAAACGCGCGACGCCGCAGAACATCGTCATCGGTGGCCTGGCCGGTGCCGCCC
>DQGF01000012.1 GCA_003525045.1 Pseudomonas sp.
GGTGTGGATGGACCCTGTGATCGCACAGGTGATGATGACTTTTGAATTCTTGGCAGCCATAACGTATTCCTTGTTCAAGTCAGTGATGGCCGGCAGCGCCTGCCGGCCAGGAGGCGGCTCAGCAAGGCTCGTCGACGATGGTGTTCTCGATGTGCCCAATACCCGAAATGTCCACACGGACCACATCCCCCACCTTCAGGTAGGTAGGCGGTTCCATGGCAATACCAACACCTGCCGGGGTTCCGGTGATCAGGATGTCGCCGGGTTCCAGCGTCATCACTTCACTGAGGTAGGCGATCTGTCTGGCGATGCTGTAGGTCATCAGTTCTGTGGACGAATGTTGGCGTCGCTCGCCGTTGACACTGAGGGTTACCGTCAAACTCTGTGGGTCAGCGATTTCGTCGGCCGTCACGATCCACGGGCCTATCGGCCCATGAGTGTCAAACGACTTACCGAGCGTCCAGGTCGGGCTTTTTGCCTGCCAGTCACGCGCACTGACGTCGTTGGCCACAAAGTAGCCCGCCACGTGATTCAACGCCTCGGCTTCACTGATTCGCCGCCCTCCCTTGCCGATGACCACACCCATTTCGGCTTCATAATCCAGCCGCTCACACACTCTTGGATAATGCACTTCATCGAAAGGGCCGGTGATGCAGGTAATCTGCTTGCTGAACCAGACCTGTGAAGTCGGAATAGCCATCCCCATACGTAGCGCTTCCGCTTCGTGATCTTTGTAATTCATGCCGAGCGCCATGAATTTCCCCGGGCGCAAGATAGGCGCCTCCAGCCGCACCTGGCTGAGCGAAACACTGTTGTCGGCAGTCGCTGTTATCTCGCGAGCCGCGGCCATTGCTTCAGGCGAAGCCAGTAACGTACTGACATCCTTCAATGCTTCAGTGCGCAACAGAGCGTCAAGGTTGACCACCCGATCACCTTGTACAACGCCAATGGAGATTTTTCCGTCATGTGTATATCGGGCGAGTTTCACTGCATATTCCTCTTCAAATCTGGATAATTTTGTGGCTCAGGCCAGGAAGTCCGGAGACAGTGGAGGTGCCCATTGCGCCAAAGCATCAGGGGTCAGCGGTTCGTGGCTGACAGCATTCGAGTCATTGACCAGGTCGCCGTCCGTCCAGTGCTCGACCTTGTTACCTACCGGATCAAGCCAATAGTCGAAAATCTGGCTGCCCTGGACGTGCCGCCCGATACCCCAGGAGTGGCGACGGTTCTGTTGGGTGAGGAATTGGTTACCGCAGGACAAGTCATCCCAATCCAGCACCTCAAAGGCGCAATGATCGAAGCCCGCCTCTTTCGCACCGAGATTCAGCAGCGCGACAGTGTGGTGGTCGGTGTATTCACTGCCCAACCCACAATGCATGAAGGCCGCGACTGTGTTTTCCTCGGAGTCGGCGTAGTAACTGTCGGAGATGCGCAGTCCGAGGACGTCATGGTAGAACGCGAACATCTCGGAGTAATTGACGGTCTTGAGCACCACGTGACCGAGGCGCATCACATGAGAAGGCTGGACCGTGATTCGATGGGTGCTGCCGAGACGTTTACGTGCATCAGCGGTATTCAACTGAAGGGCTGCACGCACCGGTTCAGCCTCGATCAACGCTGCGCCATGAAGAAGATCTACTTGTAAACCGTCCGGGTCTCGCAGTCGGACAATCCACCCCGAGCCGAGCTCGTCGTTAGCACGGACTTCGCTATTGAAGCGTGCGGCAATTCGCTGAAGCTCTTCCAAAGTAGTGACCTGGTAACCAACGCCCAGGGCTTTCGCCGGCCCCACTTGCGCGATGTAAGCCGGGTAGCCACCGTTATAGGTCGCCATCTGCAAGGTGGTGGCCGTTCGAACGTGAGCTCTGAGACCGAAATCCTGTAGAAAATCAGCCTGGGCATCCAGGTCAGGAACTTGATAACGAACATAAGCAATATCGCGTACAGCAATCATGCTGCGCTCCTTTTTTATCATTGTGGGATCGGAGGGGTAGCTCATCTAAGTGATTATTGAACTAACCCAAATCAAACCAGCAGGTGTCAGGATCCAGAGCGTGCAGCTGTTTATAGGAACCGGAATAAAACAGCAGCGGGCGCCCGTCCGACTCCTCCAGCGCTTCAACATCCGCGGTGTAAATCAAGTGATCGCCCCCCACGTGAACGGCATTGGCACGAACCGCCAGTTGCACCAATGCACCGCCCAGTACCGGCGCATCGCCCAGGGTTTGGAAGTTCGGTTGATGGTCCGGTTTCGGCCGTCCTCCGAAGTGGCTACTCAACGCTTCGTCATGCTCATGCAAAAAGCTGATGCCAAATGCGTCGCCGGGCTTGATGCTGGCGGCAAAGCGCGCTTGATTGCGCACGGCGATCAAAACCATGGGCGGGTCTACTGAAAGCGACATGAAAGCGTTGGCCGTCATACCACCGGGTTGGCCTTCATGAGTGAAGGTCACAACGGTCACGCCAGTGGCGAATTTACCCATCACGCGGCGGAAAACCCGCGCGTCTACGTCTTGGATATGCATGCCTGGTACTCCTCGTTAATACGCGCTACCGATCAAATAAACGGAGTGCCTGGCGTATTGCCGCAGAGAATTCGGCCGTAGGTTTCAAAGTTGGTATTTGGGCTGACGATGCCGTGCAGCGATGCGATCCGCGCGTCTTGCCAAATTTTGGTCAGGGGGTTGTTGGCGGATGCCAATGATCCACCTGAGGCGGATGCGAGCAGGTCTACGGCTTCCCAGATCAGCTTTTCTGCATAACCCACGTCGCGTCGCACTTTTGCCCGCTCGAGGAAATCCATGTAGACCCCAGACGCAGCACTCGCATCGATGGCGTCTGCATGGCGTTCGAGGATGGCCCGCGCGGCGTCGATTTTTGCCGAAGCCTCGCCCACTTGAAGGTGAGTGATGGGGGCTTCGGACTGTTTGGCATACCAGGAGTACTGGATGCTGCGGCGAGGCAGTGTTTCTAAAAAGATTTCAAGCGCCGCGACACCCAGGCCCAACGCAGGGAACGCCAGAATAATCGCCAGCATCGGCATACACGCGACCTG
>DQGF01000040.1:0-16626 GCA_003525045.1 Pseudomonas sp.
AAATCCAGCGTATCCACCGAGAACGGCTCGACACTGGATAGCGCTTCGGCGGAGGGCGGGACATCGTCCCACCACCCCTGAACCCGCAGCTCACGTTCGATCAGCAGTAACTGCTCGGCAATCTTCGGAAAACGTGCATCCATCACGACGAAACCTTGGCCTTTTGACGGGCCAATGCTGCACCGGCGGAATCGCCCTGCTTCTCACGCGCCTGGGCGATCAACTCCCACAAGCTGGCCTGAAGTGCCGGACGACCATTGGCAAAGGTCAGACCACGACGCGCGAACTGCTCGGCTTGTGCTGCATCGCCTTGAGCCATGCGCACCTGGGCCAGACGATAAAGCACTTGTGGCTCACGCGGCGCGACACGCTGGGCGCGCTCGAGGCTGGAAGAGGCACCGTTGAGATCACCGCCTGCCTGTTGCTGCTGGGCGGTGGTCAGCAGCGCCAATACCGGACCGTCCAGTTGCTCATCGGCGGACAAACCACCAGAACTGGTCGACGGGATCCCGCTTGGCGTCGACGGCATACTGTAGCTGCCCTGATTGATCGGCGCGGACTGAACCGGCGCAGAGTTAACCGGACCGGGAGTAATCGGACCCGGAGTAATCGGCGCCGTACTGATCGGTGCCGATGCCACTGCACCGCCACCGGGCACCATCACGACCACACCGGTATCACCCTGCGGAATCGCCTGGGTCTGGTTTGGCGCGGGACGCTGGACCGTCGTTTGACGGTAACCGCCATTTGCCTGAATGCGTTCGCTATTGGAAACGGCGCTGCCGGAATCCACAACCGGAATCGAACCGCGCTGTACGGTGGTGCAACCGCTGAGCAAAGCCACGGCGGTAACCGCTGGAATCAACCACTTGTTCACTTGAAACCCTCTTCGCTTAATTCATCCAGCCCTTGACCCAATCCATCACCGTTTCGCCGGACGCAGGGCTGTCGCCACCACAGGCGGCACCGGGAGGCGGTTCGCTGCCGCGAATATACGGCATCTGCACCGCGCCTGGGCAGTTGGCATCAGAGCCTTGTCCTGTGCGCGAGTCGACCCAGGCCTGAACGATGTTATCCGGCTGCGGCATGTCCAGCGGCAGCGGATCGGCCTTGCGCATGAAACTGGTCCAGACCTGCAACGCACCGGAGGCACCGGTGAAGGGCGTCTTGCCGTTGTCATCACGCCCCAGCCAGACCACGGCCAGCAAGTCCTGGCTGAAACCGGCGAACCAGCTGTCTCGCGAGTCGTTACTGGTACCGGTCTTGCCGGCCAGCGTCAGGGTCTTGGGCAACACGTTATAAACCGAACTGCCGGTGCCTTCACGCATGACCCGCTGCATCGCGCTCTGGATCAGGAAAATGGAAGCAGGATCGAAGCGTTGCTGAATCTGGAACGGATAACGCTTGAGCGGCTCGCCATCGCCGGTCAGCACGCTGCGAATCCCGCGCATCGGTGTATTGAAGCCACCGTTCGCCAAGGTCTGGTACATGGTCGCCACTTCGATCGGCGTCAGACCGCCAGCGCCCAGCAACATCGACGGGTAGGCCGGGAACTCGCGACTCACCCCCAGGCGTGCCAGCGTCTTGAGGACATTCGGTACACCCACCGCCAACCCGAGACGTGCGGTCGACAGGTTGTAGGAATGTGCCAGACCTTGATAAAGGAAAACCGTGCCATGGGAACGGCGATCGTAGTTCTGCGGTTTCCAGACCTGACCGTCCGCCCCCTTGACCGAGAAGGAATCGTCCGACAGCCAACTGGTCAAGGTGTACTGGCTCGGCTTCTCCAGGGCTGTCAGATAAACCGCCGGTTTGATCAACGAACCGATCGGTCGCACCGCATCCAGCGCACGGTTGAAGCCAGCGAAGCCCGCCTGACGACTACCGATCATGGCCTGGACTTCGCCGGTTTCCGGGTTGGTCACGACCATGGCCGCTTCAACTTCATCGGAACCCTTGCGCCCGGCCAGACGCTTGAAGGTGTCGTTCACGGAGGCCTCGGCTTTCATCTGCAGGATCGGGTCGAAACTGGTGAAAATCCGCAGGCCTTCTTCGGTCAAGTCTTCGTCGCGATAGTCTTCGCGCAACTGACGCTTGACCAGGTCGAGGAAGCCCGGGAACGAACTGTCCGCCAGGCTGCCGCGCTTGGTCACGCCCAACGGCATCTTCTTCGCGGCGTCGACTTGCTCAGGCGTGGCGACGCCCTGCTCTTGCAGCACGTCGAGCACCAGATTGCGTCGTTCAAGCGCACGTTCCGGGTAACGGCGTGGGTTGTAGGAAGACGGTCCCTTGACCATGCCGACCAGCAACGCCACCTGATGCAGCTTGAGCTCGGACAGCGGCTGGCTGAAGAAGAACTGGCTGGCCAGACCGAAACCGTGCACCGCACGCTGACCGTCCTGACCGACGAACACTTCGTTGAGGTAAGCCTCAAGAATTTCCGGTTTGTCGTAATGCAGCTCAAGCAACAGCGCCATCATCGCTTCGGTGAGTTTTCGGGTCAGGCTGCGTTCGTTGGTCAGGTAGAAGTTTTTGACCAGCTGTTGAGTCAGCGTACTGCCGCCCTGGCGCATACGGCCGGACGAGCCGTTGACCCAGATCGCCCGGGCGATCGACTTCGGCGACACACCGAAGTGATGATAGAAATCGCGGTCTTCGACAGCCACCAGGGTGTCGAGCAGGTACGGCGGCACCTGATCGATCTTGATCAAGATCCGGTCTTCAAGGTTCTTCGGGTACAGGCCGCCAATCAGCAATGGCTCAAGGCGCACCACCGAAAGCTTCGAACCGTTGGTCGCCGACAGTTCAGCCACATAGTCGCCGGAGAAGCGCACGCGTACCGGTTGAGCTTGTTCCATGCCTTCATAGAACTGGAAGCCACGGGTATTGAGATCGACCGTATTGCCGCTGACCGCGGCAGCACCCGGGCCATTGGCCACGCTTTCACGACGATAGCCCAAGGCATCGAGCTCGGTCAGAAAGTCAGCCTTGCTGAGCTTTTGTCCGACGAACAGCTCGAGCGGACGCGCGTACACCTTGGCCGGGATGGTCCAGCGCTTGCCGGAAAACTTCTCCTGAACCACGGCGTCGAGGTAAACCGCGAATCCGGCGAGCACCACGAGGCCGACCAGACTGAGTTTAAGGGCCCAGCCCAGCCAGGGGCTCAGGCCTCTGGAAGGTGGTTTTTTTGGAGTGCGGGGGGATCGAGTACGAGTCATGGCGGCGGATTATACGCACTTTATTCATACTCGACAGAAGCCCTCCGAGGTTTGCGTCAGGCGGACTTGCGGCCATAATGACGGCCGTGAATTTTCCCCAGACTCTGAAGGAATGCCTGTGAGCCAATCTCTGATCGCTGCCCTGCAAAACCCCGCCCTCTACCCGCATCCCGTGGACGGGTTCCAGGTCATCGAGACCCATATCTCCTGGGTCATTCTCACAGGCCCCTTTGCTTATAAATTGAAGAAGCCGGTTAATTTCGGCTTCCTTGACTTCACCAGCCTCGACGCTCGCGAGCATTTCTGCGGCGAAGAGCTGCGTTTGAACCAGCGCCTGACCAACGATTTGTATCTCGAAGTGTTACCAATCACCGGCAGCGCCGAAGCACCACAGCTCGCCGGCGATGGTCCGGTCGTCGATTACGCCCTGAAAATGCGTCAATTCCCCCAGAGCCAGTTGCTCAGCACGCTGCAGGCCAACGGCGAATTGACCACCACGCACATCGACGAGATGGCCGCACAGATTGCGCAATTCCACTTCAGCGCGCCGAAAGTGCCCGCCGAACACGCAGCCGGCACCCCGGACAGCGTCATGGCGCCGGTGCGCCAGAACTTCGAACAGATCCGTCCGTTCCTCAGCGATAAGGGCGACCTGCTGCAACTCGATGCCCTGCAAGCCTGGGCCGAAAGCAGTTTCGAACGCCTCAAGCCACTGTTCGCCCAGCGCAAGGCCGACGGTTTCATCCGCGAATGTCACGGTGACATCCACCTGGGCAACGCCACGGTGATCGACGGCAAGGTCGTGATCTTCGACTGCATCGAGTTCAACGAACCGTTCCGCTTCACCGACGTTTATGCCGACATCGGTTTCCTGGCGATGGACCTCGAAGACCGTGGCCTGAAGAGCCTGGCGCGTCGTTTCATCAGCCAATATCTGGAACTGACGGGTGACTACCAGGGCCTTGAGCTGCTGAACTTCTATAAAGCCTATCGCGCATTGGTGCGTGCCAAGGTCAGCCTGTTCAGCATGCCGGCCGAGGCCGACCCGGTACAACGCGCCACCACCCTGCGCCAGTACCGCAACTACGCCAACCTGGCCGAAAGCTACAGCACCATTCCTTCGCGCTTCATGGCGATTACCCACGGTGTGTCCGCGGTCGGCAAAAGCCGAGTAGCCTTGCGCCTGGTAGAAGCACTGGGCGCCATTCGCTTGCGCTCGGATGTGGAACGCAAACGTCTGTTCGGCGAACAAACCGTCGTCAACGACCCCCAGGCCGGCATTTATAGTGCCGACGCCAGCGTCGCGACCTACAGCCGCCTGCATGAAATTGCCGCGGTGATCCTGCATGCCGGCTTCCCGGTGGTGGTCGATGCCACTTACCTCAAACGCGAACAGCGCGACGCCGCAGCGAAGATCGCCGAGGCCACCGGTGCGCCCTTCCTGATCCTGGATTGCAATGCACCGCAAGCAGTGATCGAGGGCTGGCTGGCGCTGCGTCAGGCAGACAAGACGGACCCGTCCGACGCCAACCTGGCCATTATCGAAGCGCAGCAAGCCAGTCGCGAGGCGTTGACCCCTGCAGAGATTCTCTGCAGCAAACGCGTTCAGACCAATGAGAGCGGAACCCTCGACACCGTTGTCGCGCAAATCCGCCAACGTCTGCCGGGCCTGTAAGACGGTATTTCAGCCGTGAAGCCCTCACCGGCTTCACGGCCGTCAAATAGCGGCACTACACTGGCGTCATAACACCCACAGGTGATGCGACATGAGCCAGCCCAAATTTCTCGACACTCCGCTTTATGCTTTGCTGCACAAAGACGACATCACGGGTTTCAACAACGAACGTCCCCAGGACGGAACCATCGACATGGTCGGTGGCGATTTCCGAGGGCTCGACCTGCGTGAACTGAATGCCGACGGCATCGACTTTACCGACGCCTATTTCCGCTCCGCCGACTTGCGAGGCATTGACTTCAGCCACTCGATCCTCGAAGGAGCAAGCCTGGCCCACGCGCAAATCTCCGGTGCCTACTTCCCGCCAGAGCTGAGTGCCGACGAGATTCTGATGTCGATGAATTTCGGCACACGCCTGCGCTACCGCACCCGCTAACACCCACATCACCTCCCTGACACGACGCAAATCCCTGTGGGAGCGGGCTTGCTCGCGAAGACGTAGTGTCAGTCGACATAAATGTTGAAGGTTAAACCGCTTTCGCGAGCAAGCCCGCTTGTGTCTTGCGTTGCCCCCTCTACTGCATTCCTTCAGCGCCAAGTGCCCCCCGCTTAGAAGCTTTTGCATCGAAACCAAGCAAACAATCACGCTTTTCCTGCTGATGGCTACACTCCTGAGAAGCTCGCCCACGCACCGTTCGGCCGTCGCAAGGAGGCTTAATGAATGATGAACTGCAGCACCTGAAGAATCTTGGCAAGACGTCGGCGCAGTGGCTGCATGCCGTGGGCATCCACAGCGCCTCGGACTTGCGTCGTCTGGGGGCGGTGGATGCTTATCGGGCCGTGCGCACCCGCGGGTTTCGGGCGTCCAAGGTGTTGTTGTATGCGATCGAAGGCGCACTGATGGACGTGCACTGGAACGATATTCCTGCCGAGCGCAAGGAAGCCCTGAACAAACAGCTGGAAGCCATTTCGTCACGTCACAAAATTTGAATGGGCTTCCAGCCCAAAGATCGCAAGCCATGCCAATGCACTGATGGCGAATTTCCAGCACTGAAAAATCAGCTGTTGACATGGTAATGAGAATCGCTATGATTATCACAACTGGTCGCGAGACTGGTCGATATTTGAAAAGCCCTTGGTTCGGACTCTCAGATATCTCCTCATCAGGCTAATCACGGTTATTTGACCCGGCTCTTGCCGGGTCTTTTTTTGGGCGAAAGATTTGTACCGGCCGACCTACCTTCAACTGAACGTATTCTCCTGTAGCTGCCGAAGGCTGCGATTTTTTGATCTCTTGATTGTTACAGGACAGTGGCTATTCAGGCGGCTCGATCCGATCCAACGCCCGATTTACCGCTAGCTCACCCAGCATGATGACTTGCGCAATGCCCAGCAAAGCGTTGCGCGAAGTCCCCTGCAGATGATCTACCAGGTCTATGGCCATGACATTGGCCGACACCAGCGACTCACACGCATAGGCCAGCAGTGTTTCGGTATCGAGCTCAGGGTTGACGATGAAGAAGCTGCAGGGGGTTCGCGGGGAGGACATGATGTTGACGGCCGGATCAGTGTCCGGCGGATCAGGGGTTACCTTGGACATAATTTTTCATTTCCTGATTGTGCAGCCACTCCTCGCTACTAATACAAGGGGTGGCGGCTGTACGCAGGTTAGTAGACCGGGGAAATGAAGAAAGCCGGCGCGCCCGGGGACGCCCTGCGCACAGCCACCATCAAATTCAGGTATGGAAATACCTGTCTGACGGACGCTTGTGCACTCTTCAAATACCACGGGCTACTAAACCCGATCACTGACGATCAGTGATGCGAATCAAGTTACCGAGCAGGCCCAAGACGCACAAGCCGGCGGATTCTGGCGTACCTGTAGGCAAGGACGCAAGGTGCTGTAGCTTTCACGAAGTCATCGTGAGAGCAATCCTACAAATTCACCCAAGAGACACTTAGTGAACCCTGATTACCTTTCCAATTCCTCTCCGGATCAGGCACGCCGTAAACCCGGAAGCATCCTACATGCTCATCGGAAGCGTCCTGTTTCCAAACAAACCAACTTCGCCAAAGCTATCCAACCTAGGTAGAAGCAGAATCGGAAGCCACGGCAAGATCAAAAGATCGCAGCCTCGTTTCACTCGACAGCTCCTACGGGGCCTCGCTTGCATTTGCGGCGTTCGGTGAACGACGATTTCAACACAAAGCCGCTATCTTCTTTCGCAACCTCATTTCTCAGACTGCTTGCCGAACTGCTTCCGCATTTGCTCACAATAATCCGGCGCCGGCATAGCGGGCGTGTACCAGACGTAATCGGCCATCGCCGGTGTGACCTCACTGCCCTGTTGCGCCAGCATTAGTACCGTCGGCGCCTCGGGTGCTCCCAGATCCAGCAGGTGAATCGGCACGCCGACGTCCTTGCGCGCATGGAAAGCCCCGGAAAAAAGCATTGAAGGCTCGGGTGCGACGAGCAGGCGCTCGGCCATGCGCCGGTCACGCTGCTGCTGAACGGCAAGCATCGCCGGCATTTGCGAAGTGGGCAGCAGTCCGCAATGGGAATCGCTCACTTGCTGCAGCAGTTCGTCCTTGACCGAAGACGCGTTGGAACGCGAGCCGCTCAAGGTGGGAGGGTTGGTATAGATAGCCCGGACTTCCGCTACGGCCAGATTCGCGGACAGCAGCGGATACGGCTGGGTCAGGGCGAAACGAACGATTGGCCCGTACAAATCCCAGTCCCAACCATCCTGCCAAGCTAATGCACCGGATAAATCCGCCGGCGGCGCCGAAGCGTGGCGAACCTCATCGACGCGTGGCTGCTGGTCCGGCGTGAGCATTTCCAGCAGCAGGCTGCCTTGAGGCCGTCGCTCACCCAATGTCTGCAACAGCCACAGCTGCAGTTCATGGTGATCGCGATTGTCATGCTGCTCACCCACGATCAGTCGCGAAGCCTTGGCCAAGCGAGCAACCAGTTCCTGCGGCGCCAGGCTCTGGCCGCTGCGCAAGTCACGGATTTCGCCGACGACCGGGGGCGGTGCCGAAGAATGCTGACAAGCACTCAGCACCAGTACTGCCAGAATCAACATTACACGCATGCGCTCACCCCTATAAAAAACTCAGCGGGCGATGATCAACGGATGCCCACGCTCCGGATGCTGTTGCACCAGTACTTCCAGGCCGAAGACCGCCTTGAGCGGTTCCGGACGCAACACCTGCTCCGGCGTATCGAGCGCCACCGGGCGCCCGCCTTCGAGCAGTAACAGGCGATCACAATAGCGCGCCGCCAGATTCAGATCATGCAGGATCACCAACACCGCCGCGCCGCGATCGGCAAACTCGCGCACCGCTTGCAGCGTGGTGTGCTGATGCAGCGGGTCGAGCATCGAGGTCGGCTCATCGAGCAACAGCGTCTGCCCCGCCTCACCCGGCCAGAGTTGTGCCAGTACCCGCGCCAGATGCACCCGCTGACGTTCGCCGCCGGACAAAGTCAGATAGCTGCGGCCAGTCAAATGTCCGACATCGGCAGCCTGCAACGCGGCGGTGACGATTTCATCATCCCGGACCCGGCCGCTTTGATAGGGCAAGCGGCCCATGCCGACCACTTCTTCGACGCGAAAGGCGAAGTCCAGGGTCGATACCTGCGGCAACACGGCCAGACGCTGGGCTCGCAATGCCCCGGTCCAGTGGCTCAACTCGCGCTCCTCGAGCCAGACACTGCCCTGGTCAGCCTGCAACTCGCCGCACAAGGCGCCGAGCAAGGTGCTTTTCCCGGCACCGTTCGGCCCCAGCACACCGAGGACTTCGCCCGGTTTGACCGCAAGCGTGATGCCGGTCAGTACGATCTTTCGCCCCCGACGGATTTGCAGATTTTGCGTTCGCAACATCAGGCACGCCCTCGGAGCAGTAGATACAGAAAGAACGGCGCACCGATAAAGGCCGTGACGATCCCGATCGGCAACTCGGCCGGCGCCAGCGCCAGTCGTGCCACCAGATCGGCAAACAATAAAAGACTGCCACCCGCCAGCACCGAGGCCGGCAGCAGCACACGATGGTCAGGACCGGCCAACAGACGCACCAGGTGCGGCACCACCAGACCGACAAATCCGATCATCCCCGCCGCCGCGACCGCCGCGCCGACACCCAGCGCGGTGCAGAACACCAACTCGCGCTTGAGCCCTTCGACATCGATTCCAAGGTGACCGGCCTCCGACTCTCCCAGCAGCAACGCATTCAAGGCCTGGGCCCGGCGCGGCAGCCACAGCGCCACACCGACGGTGATCGCCAGCAATGGCCAGAGTCGCGAATAGCTGGCGCCGTTCAGGCTGCCCAGGTTCCAGAACGTCAGCGTGCGCAGAGTCGCGTCGTCGGCCAGATAGGTAAACAGCCCCACCGCGGAACCGGCCAGCGCCGTCAATGCAATACCCGCCAACAACATGGTCGCGACATGGGTCTGCCCATTGCGCCGGCCCAGCCGATACACCAGCGCCGTTACGCCGAGCCCGCCAATAAATGCGCACAGCGATAACAAATAAGGCCCGATGGATTCCGGCAGCCCGCCGAATATCGAACCGCCGACAATCGCAATCGCCGCACCCAGCGCCGCACCACTGGAAACACCCACCAGCCCCGGATCGGCCAGAGGGTTACGAAACAGTCCCTGCATTGCCACGCCCGACAATGCCAGCACACCACCCACGGCCAAACCCAGCAAAGTTCGCGGCAGGCGGATTTGCCCGAGAATCAGCTCGGCTTGCTCCAGTCCATCGGGCGCAATGGGCAAGCCGATCAGCCGCAACGCCGCGCGCAAGGTATCGAACAGCGGCAAGTTGACAGGTCCAAGCGCCAACGACAGCCAGATCGCAAGTAAACACAGCAGGCTCAAGCCAATAAACAAAGCACGGGGTCTAACCAGAATGGTCATTGGCCGGCAATACCGGGGAAGAAGCCGTCAGACAGTTTTTTCAAAGCATCGGGCAAGCGCGGCCCGAGACCACCCACCAGCAAGGTTGGATCGAGCTCAATGACTCGCCCGTCCTTGGCCGCGCGGGTCGAGGACAGGATCGGATTTTCCTTGAACAGTGCTGCACGCGCGGCGTCGCCTGAGAGCGCTCGATCGGCAAACACCAGCACGTCAGGATCCAGACTGACCAGCGACTCAACAGAAAAAGGCTTGTAGCCGGTATGTGTTGCCAGATTGTGCCCACCGGCTTTTTGCAGCAACCAATCGGCGGCGGTGTCCTTGCCAGCAATGAGCGGTTTACCACCTGCGTGGCCGAGCAATAACAACACGCCCGGCGACTTTTCCTTCAACTGCGCGCGAGTGACCCGGACCTTTTGCTGCTCGAGTTGCTGCTGATACGCCTGAAGCAATTGCGCCGCCCGGTCTTGCGCTCCAAGCAACTTGCCCAAGTGCTGCAGATTACTCTGCAAGGTCGGCAGATCCGGCTGGGCGGAGAATAGCTCGACTTGCACACCCGCACTGCGGACCTGCGAAAGCACTGGCGGCGGCCCCATTTCTTCGGTGCCGATCAGAATCTGCGGGCGTAAGCTTAAAATGCCTTCCGCCGACAATTGCCGTTGATAACCGATACTGGGCAGTGCCTTCAGGGATTCAGGATGCTGACTCGTGGTATCGACACCGACCAGTTTTGATTCACCCCCCAGCGCGCTGACCCACTCCGACAGCGCGCCACCGGCACTGACCCAACGTTGTGGCAACTCGGCCGCTGCGGCGTGGTGACTGACGAGAAGTCCGACACAGAGCGCAGCAACGCGGGTACTCAGGCGCATAAACAGCTTCCTTGAAAGTTTTTCCCAGGCATCGAGATGACAGGCCAAGTATCCTCGGCATCCGGCACCTGCCCACCCGATGGGCGAGGCAGCCATTTGATAATTGTTTGCATTTGAACGTCAAGCTCGGACATATCCGGTCACGAGCCGTGGTACTTGAGGATAGACATGAAGTTTCTTTGTGCGGGCGTCGAGCTGGCCGATGACAGCAGCCGCGGTTTCGACATCGGCGGCCAGAAGCTCTTTGCCGTGCGCCGGGACGGTCAGGTTTACGTCTATATCAATCGCTGTCCGCACCGTGGCGTCGGGCTGGAATGGACCCCCAACCAGTTTCTCGACCCCAGCAACAGCCTGATCCAGTGCGCCACCCACGGCGCACTGTTTCTGATCGAAGACGGCGAATGCGTCGCCGGCCCGTGCGCCGGGCAATCCCTGACCAGCGTCGTCTGCCGCGAGGATGCCCACGGGATCTGGGTCAGTGTTTAACCGTTGAGCAACACGTCCAGACGTCGATCGACCACCATCTCTTCGTGGGTCAACCGAACGCCGTAGGCCAGCACTTCGACCCCACAGGCCACCGCCTCACGCAATGCCTCGGCGTAGGCCGAATCAATTTCTTCTGCAGGTCGCACTGCATCGACTCCGGTGAGGTTCACGCAATACAACTGCACCGCGCGAATCCCGTCCCGGGCCAAATGGGCCAACTCCCGCAGATGCTTGGCCCCGCGCTGGGTCACCGCATCGGGAAATGCCGCCACCAAGGATCCGTCGTAACCCAGGGTGACACTTTTAACTTCCACATACGCCGGTCCGCTCGGGTAATCGAGGCGGAAATCGATGCGGCTGCTTTCCTGGCCATAGGCCACTTCGCGCTTGAGTTCGGTAAAGCCGTTGAGCTCGGTGATGACGCCTGCCCGTAGCGCCTCTTCAATCAACCCATTGGCTCGCCCGGTATTCACACAAAACAATCGCCCCTGCGGGGTTTCGCCAATTTCCCAAGTGCCAGGCAATTTACGTTTGGGGTCATTGGAGCGACTGAACCAGACCTGCCCACCCTCGACCTGGCAATTGAGCATCGAACCGGTGTTCGGGCAGTGAATGGTCAGTAACTCGCCGCTAACGGTCTCGATATCTGCGAGAAAGCGCTTGTAGCGCCGGATGAGGCGACCTTCTTCGAGTGGAGGATTAAAGCGCATCAGCCTTGCCAACTCCGCAATCCGCGGGCAATCCGCTCGACCGCTTCCTGCAAGCGCACCAGACTTTGGGTGTAGGCAAACCGCACGTGATGCCCGGCCTGATAACGTCCGAAGTCCAGTCCAGGGGTAATCGCCACATGTTCGGTTTCGAGGAAATGTCGGCAGAACGCGAAGGCATCACCACCGAACTTGCTGATATCGGCATACAAGTAAAAAGCGCCCTCCGGCTCTACGGCGATACCGAAGCCCAGTTCCCGCAAGGCCGGCAGCAGGAAATCCCGGCGACGGCCAAATTCGGCGCGGCGCTCTTCCAGAATGCTGATGGTTGCGGGTTCAAAGCAGGCCAGTGCGGCGTGCTGGGCCATGCTCGGGGCACTGATGTAGAGATTCTGGGCGAGTTTTTCCAGCTCACCGACCGCCGCTTCGGGCGCCACCAGCCAACCGAGTCGCCAGCCGGTCATGCCGAAATACTTTGAAAAACTATTTAGGACAAAGGCGCTGTCATCGACTTCCAGCACGCTGGCCGCATCGGTGCCGTAGGTC
Organism: Pseudomonas sp.; assembly: GCA_003525045.1. Taxonomy (GTDB): domain Bacteria; phylum Pseudomonadota; class Gammaproteobacteria; order Pseudomonadales; family Pseudomonadaceae; genus Aquipseudomonas. Next base: position 12,423 of record DQGF01000040.1, read on the forward strand.
AGGCCGTGGTAGATCTCGTCCACCACCAGATGGCCGTGGCGCGCCTTGATTGCAGCGGACAGGCCCGCCAACTCGTCGCGGGTCAGGATCGTCCCGGTCGGATTGGCTGGCGACGCCACCAGGGCGCCGACACTGTCGTGATCCCAATGACGAGCCACCAGGTCCGGCGTCAGCTGATAACGCACGTCCGGACCTACGGGAACAAGCTGCGCCGCGCCTTCCACCAGCCGCAGGAAGTGCCGGTTGCACGGATAACCCGGGTCAGCCAGCAGCCAATGTTTGCCAGGGTCCACCAGCAAGGCGCTGGCCAACAACAGCGCACCAGAGCCGCCGGGAGTGATGAGGATTCGCTGCGGATCGATATTCAACCCATAACGCTGCTGATAGAAGTTTGAAATGGCCTCGCGCAACTCAGGGATGCCGCGCGCAGCGGTATAACGGGTCTTCCCCGCCGTCAGGGCAGCCTGACCGGCCTGGATGATCGGCTCGGCGGTGGTGAAGTCCGGCTCGCCGATTTCGAGGTGGATCACGTCGTGGCCGGCAGCTTGCAGTTCATTGGCCCGCGCCAGCAGCGCCATGACATGGAAAGGTTCGATCGCGCGACTGCGGGCACTGTAGGGCTGAGCCATTAGCCTTCCTTCAACGTGGAAAAGAATCGATTCTACCCAAGCGCAGGAACGAGCGAGAACCTAAAGCGGTCAGAGCCATATAACTCTGGTCTCAAACGACTCAAGCGTGTGTCCCAGGTTTGACTAAAATCAATATTTGATCAGGTCTCCAGCACCACCAGACAAGGCTTGGCAATCATTTGCAAGCACCGAAGGCCACGACCTCGACATCCGGGAGTAGCGCGGTCCGATTTGATCTGGTAAGTTCGCCCGCTTGCAGCCGCAGGGCCGGCAGGTGTCGGTGATGGAGCAATCCTGCGCAATGGATTACAAGAGTAGAGGCGGTCCATTTCATGCCCACCCAAGCAAAGCAGCAAAACCAGTCGATCAGCGGCTTCGAACCCTACAAAGAAGTGAAGGGCGAGGAATACATGGGCAAGCCCATGCGCGCTCACTTCACCAAGATCCTGAATAAGTGGAAACAGGACTTGATGCAGGAAGTCGACCGCACGGTTGATCACATGAAAGACGAAGCGGCCAACTTCCCCGACCCGGCAGATCGTGCCAGCCAGGAAGAAGAATTCAGCCTCGAATTGCGCGCCCGCGACCGCGAGCGCAAGTTGATCAAGAAAATCGACAAGACGTTGCAACTGATCGAAGACGAAGAATATGGCTGGTGCGAGTCTTGCGGCGTCGAAATCGGCGTCAAACGACTGGAGGCCCGTCCTACCGCCGACATGTGTGTCGACTGCAAGACCTTGGCTGAAATCAAGGAAAAACAAGTCGGCAAGTAATGTCGGGTTGAATGAAGAACGGAGCGTGCGAACGCTCCGTTTTTGTTTCTGAAATTTGCTGATACCTGTTACGTCTTCGCAATCGCCTTCGCGAGCAAGCTTCGCTCCTACATAGGTTGGCGCAATCTCCTGTAGGAGCGAAGCTTGCTCGCGAAGGCAGCTTCAAGCCTTGCTCAAAACGATTGGACAGCCTGACATCGCCTTATGACCGCCATCGCCTCCCCCGCCTACATCGGACGCTTCGCCCCCACGCCCAGCGGGCACCTGCATTTCGGTTCGCTGGTCGCCGCGCTGGCGTCGTACCTCGACGCGCGCGCCGTGGGCGGTCGCTGGCTGATGCGCATGGAAGACCTCGATCCGCCACGGGAAGAACCCGGCGCTCAGGTGGCCATTATCAAGGCCCTGGAAAGTTATGGGTTCGAATGGGACGGCGAAATGGTCCGCCAGAGCGACCGGCACGCTGCCTATGCTGAAGTCCTGGATCGCCTGTTCAACCTCGGCCTGGCCTACGCCTGCACCTGTTCGCGCAAACAGCTTGCGCCGTATCACGGTATTTACCCGGGCCTGTGCCGCAATGCCGGTCACGGCACCGAAGACGCCGCGATTCGCCTGCGCGTGCCGGAGCTGGAATACCACTTCATCGACCGGGTGCAAGGCGAGTTCCGCCAGCATCTGGGCCGGGAGGTGGGCGATTTCGTGATCCGGCGTCGCGACGGGCTCTATGCCTATCAACTGGCGGTGGTACTTGACGATGCGTGGCAAGGCATTACCGATATCGTCCGTGGCGCCGACCTTCTCGATTCCACGCCGCGTCAACTCTACCTGCAAGAGTTGCTCGGCCTGCCACAACCGCGTTACCTGCACATTCCGCTGATTACCCAGCCAGATGGCAACAAACTTGGCAAATCCTATCGTTCGCCGCCGTTGACCGAAGATCAGGCGACACCCTTGTTGCTGCGAGCGTTGCGCGCACTCGGACAAAATCCGGGCGCCGAACTGGCTTACGCCACACCACGGGAATTGCTCGACTGGGGCATCACTCACTGGGATGCATTGAAGATCCCGTGCACTCCCAACCTGCCCGAAGCGCAACTACAGTGATCACACTTGCAGTGGCGCGCCCATCCGTTACCATCGCCGCACGTTTTCGGGCACGCACGTAAAAAAGAGAGGCCGGGATGTACATCTATCGCTTGGTCCTGCTTTTGGTAGTGGGGATTTACCTGTTCTCCCCGGCCATCATGGATTGGTGGATCGACGCTACTGGCGCCTGGTATCGACCTTATCTGCTCTGGCTGATTCTGATTGTCGTGACCTTCATCCTGCAGAGCCAAAAAGATGCCGATGAGCTTTAGCCTGACCCAGATGATCCTGATCAGCGCCGCGTACCTGGCGGTGCTGTTCGGCGTCGCCTGGGTCAGCGAACGGGGCATGATTCCCCGGGCGATCATTCGCCACCCGCTGACGTACACCCTGTCGCTGGGCGTCTACGCCAGTGCCTGGGCGTTTTACGGCACGGTGGGCCTGGCCTACCAGTACGGCTACGGTTTTCTGTCCAGTTACCTCGGGGTCTCCGGGGCGTTCTTGCTGGCGCCGGTGTTGCTGTATCCAATCCTGAAGATCACCCGCACCTATCAGCTGTCCTCGCTGGCCGACTTGTTCGCATTCCGCTTCCGCAGCACCTGGGCCGGCGCACTGACGACCATCTTCATGCTGATCGGCGTGCTGCCACTGCTGGCCTTGCAGATTCAGGCGGTGGCCGACTCCATCGGCATCCTCACCCGCGAACCGGTCCAGCATCGCGTGGCCTTGAGCTTCTGTGCACTGATTAGTTTGTTCACGATTTTCTTCGGCTCGCGCCATATTGCCACTCGCGAGAAACATGAAGGCTTGGTGTTCGCGATTGCCTTCGAGTCGGTGATCAAGCTGATCGCCATTGGCGGCGTTGGCCTGTACGCGCTGTATGGCGTGTTCGACGGCCCGCAACAGCTGGAATTGTGGCTCCTGCAAAACCAGACCGCCCTCGCCGCCCTGCATACGCCGCTACAGGAAGGTCCATGGCGCACGCTGCTGCTGGTGTTCTTCGCGTCGGCGATCGTGATGCCGCACATGTATCACATGACCTTTACCGAGAATCTCAACCCGCGCTCATTGGTGAGTGCGAGCTGGGGCCTGCCGCTGTTCCTGCTGTTGATGAGCCTGGCAGTGCCGTTGATTCTCTGGGCCGGACTGAAACTGGGCGCCACCACCAATCCGGAATACTTCACCCTGGGCATCGGTATTGCCGCCAACAGCAAAGCCCTGGCGCTGCTGGCGTACATCGGTGGCTTGTCGGCGGCCAGCGGGCTGATCATCGTCACGACCCTGGCGCTGTCCGGAATGGCCTTGAACCATTTGGTGCTGCCGCTCTATCAGCCGCCAGCCGAAGGCAACATCTACCGCTGGCTGAAGTGGACGCGTCGGGCGCTGATTGTCGCGATCATCATGGCCGGTTACGGCTTCTATCTGTTGCTGGGTGCCGAGCAAGACCTGGCCAACCTCGGCATCGTCGCCTTTGTCGCCACCCTGCAATTCCTCCCGGGCGTCCTGTCGGTCCTGTACTGGCCGACCGCCAACCGCCGCGGCTTCATCGCCGGTTTGCTGGCGGGCATCCTGGTGTGGCTGGTGACGATGCTGCTACCGCTGGTGGGCAATCTGCAGGGTTTCTACATTCCACTGCTGAACATGATTTATGTGCTGGACGACACCAGCTGGCACATGGCGGCCATCGCCTCGCTGGCGGCCAACGTACTGATGTTCACC
>DQGF01000040.1:16891-19120 GCA_003525045.1 Pseudomonas sp.
GCGGCCATCGCCTCCCTCGCCGCCAACGTACTGATGTTCACCCTGATCTCGCTGTTCACCAACGCCAGCGCCGAAGAGGCCAGTGCCGCCGAAGCCTGCGCAGTGGACAACGTGCGCCGCCCGCAACGCCGCGAACTGCACGCCGCCTCGCCCCAGGAGTTCGCCACGCAGCTGGCAAAACCCCTGGGCGCCAAGGCTGCACAGAAAGAAGTCGAGCAAGCACTGCGCGACCTTTATCTGCCATTCGACGAGCGCCGGCCTTACGCCCTGCGCCGTTTGCGTGACCGCATCGAAGCCAACCTGTCCGGCCTGATGGGGCCGAGCGTGGCCCAGGACATGGTCGAAACCTTCCTGCCTTATAAGGCCGGCGGCGAAAACTATGTCACCGAAGACATCCACTTCATCGAAAGCCGGCTCGAGGATTACCATTCGCGCCTCACCGGCCTTGCCGCCGAACTCGATGCCCTGCGCCGCTATCACCGCCAGACCTTGCAAGAATTGCCGATGGGCGTCTGCTCGCTGGCCAAGGATCAGGAAATCCTCATGTGGAACAAAGCCATGGAGGAATTGACCGGGATTGCCGCGCAACGTGTGGTTGGTTCGCGCTTGAGCACCATTGCCGATCCGTGGAAAGAGCTGCTGCAAGGCTTCATCAATCTACCGGATGAGCACTTGCACAAACAGCACCTGGCCCTCGACGGCCAGACCCGCTGGCTGAACCTGCACAAAGCAGCAATCGATGAACCCCTCGCACCGGGCAACAGTGGCCTGGTGCTGCTGGTGGAAGACCTGACCGAAACCCAGATGCTCGAAGACAAATTGGTGCACTCCGAGCGCCTGGCCAGTATCGGCCGCCTGGCCGCCGGCGTGGCCCATGAAATCGGCAACCCGATCACCGGCATTGCCTGCCTGGCGCAGAACCTGCGCGAAGAGCGCGAAGAAGACAGCGAACTGAAGGAAATCAGCGGGCAGATCCTCGAACAGACCAAACGCGTGTCACGCATCGTCCAGTCGCTGATGAGTTTCGCCCACGCTGGCAGTCATCAACACAGCGATGAGCCCGTCTGTCTGGCCGAAGTGGCCCAGGATGCGATAGGACTGCTGGCCCTGAACCGACGCAATTTCGAAGTGCAGTTCTACAACCTGTGCGACCCCGACCATTGGGTCGTAGGCGATCCGCAGCGCCTGGCGCAAGTACTGATCAACCTGCTCTCGAACGCCCGCGACGCCTCGCCTCCCGGCAGCGCGGTGCGAGTTAAAAGCGAAGCCGGCGAACACACGGTCGATCTGATCGTGGAAGACGAAGGCAGCGGTATTCCGAAGAACATCATGGATAGATTGTTCGAACCTTTCTTCACCACCAAGGATCCTGGCGAAGGCACCGGTCTGGGCCTTGCACTGGTCTATTCCATCGTTGAAGAGCATTATGGACAAATCACCATCGACAGCCCGGCTGATGTACAAAGCCAACGCGGCACCCGAATCCGGGTGACCTTGCCGCGTCATGTCGAAGCGACGTCCGCTGTGAACTGAGACCGTCGAGAGTATCGAATCAATGCCGCACATTTTGATCGTCGAAGACGAAACAATTATCCGCTCCGCCTTGCGCCGCCTGTTGGAACGCAACCAGTACCAGGTCAGCGAAGCCGGTTCAGTGCAGGAAGCACAAGAACGCTTCACTATTCCCACGTTCGACCTGATCGTCAGTGACCTGCGCCTGCCTGGCGCCCCGGGCACCGAGCTGATCAAGCTTGGCCAGGGCACCCCGGTGCTGATCATGACCAGCTACGCCAGCCTGCGCTCGGCGGTCGACTCGATGAAGATGGGCGCAGTGGATTACATCGCCAAGCCTTTCGATCACGACGAAATGCTCCAGGCCGTCGCGCGCATTCTGCGTGACCGGCAATCGGCGCAAGTCAGCGGCGAACCTGTCGTTGGCAAAGCCACCAATGGCGCCGCGAAACCAGGCATCGACAACAGCAACGGTGAAATCGGCATCATTGGCTCGTGCCCACCGATGCAGGATCTGTACAGCAAGATCCGCAAAGTCGCGCCGACCGATTCCAATGTCCTGATCCAGGGCGAGTCCGGCACCGGTAAAGAACTGGTGGCGCGCGCCCTGCACAACCTGTCCAGGCGCGCCAAGGCACCGATGATTTCGGTGAACTGCGCGGCCATTCCGGAAAGCCTGATCGAGTCCGAGCTGTTCGGCCACGAGAAGGGCGCGTT
>DQGF01000039.1:0-215 GCA_003525045.1 Pseudomonas sp.
ATGAATTTGTCACGTATTGACTTACATTTAATCCTTTAACCAGTCGCCGACTGTTTTCGGTTTAGGCAAGATAGTCCACACCTCAAAAAATATCATCCCAGCAAGATCAGTGCATTTCTATTCGCACAGGAAAGAAAAGGACGTTTCCCAGCAGAACAGAAGGCTTTTTGCATATGTTGAAAGAATGGAGATGCGGCAACTGCAAACGACTTCTC
>DQGF01000039.1:554-1097 GCA_003525045.1 Pseudomonas sp.
CCCGTGTGGGCGATTTCACCGAGTTCCAGATCAAGTGTTCCCGATGCGGCACATTGAATCATGTGAAGGCCCAGAGCCTCGAGCAATCGCCTACGAGCGACCTATATGCAGCACATGCTGCGAAAAATCATAAAACCTCGTAGGAAAAATTACACATGAGTAATGGAATTACGCTCCCACCTCTTAGAGTAACAGCCACAGCACCTGGTTATTCTGCGTCATCAAGCGGCCCTTCTTACCCAGCCCCGAATCCTGCACTTGTCTTTATCGCTCAACAGGAACAACGAAACGAATTCTACAGCCAGGGGCTATGGCGAGAGATGATCATAAAGATCACAAAGGAGCAAGAACCCTCTATTCAAAATGGGGTCGCCTTCGGAATTATTCATTCCATAGTGCGAGACATGCAGGCGATCCCTTTTGCTGACAACTATATTTGTTTGAATCCAAACATATCACCAGCGCAAGCTTTGAACTATACGTTACATAACTTCAAGGCGGGGTCTGTTCCGGAATCTACTGGCTTGTCGGGCGGATTACTGG
>DQGF01000039.1:1422-1547 GCA_003525045.1 Pseudomonas sp.
GTCGGGCGGATTACTGACTCCGGTTGCCGCTTTCGGTCATTTCCTGTATGGAAAAGGTGCTACTGCGGAGACCAACATCAATAGTCTGGGCCTAAACCTTTCTGGCACGGCTATCCCGATGCTGG
>DQGF01000039.1:1852-2808 GCA_003525045.1 Pseudomonas sp.
GGCACGGCTATCCCGATGCTGGAGTCGGCGTTCGCCCGCGCTCCACTAGGTCGAACAACAATCACTTGGGATAAGGTACCGTACAACACAGGCTTGAACTCATGGTTGACCGAGGCATGGCTTGGAAATATAACTCTAAAAATCGAAGGCACAATCACAAAACATGAGAACGGAAAATTATCTTTTAACGGTGGCGCACGAGCTTACAACGATATATATGACGCAAACCCAAGCACGTTTCGCGATGCAATAGGTGAAAATTCTACTCGTGTACTTGCTGCTGTTGAGAAATATTTAAATGCCAAGCCATATGAGATAGCTATCAAGGGGACCAACGTGATAACTATAGAACGCTAGCTTCACTGATAATACTCTATGACTTAAATGACACCTTCACGTAAATTGGTCGCCCACATCAGGGCGACCAACCCATTTTTTTCAGGGAAAATATTGGCCATGCCCCCATACCAACGACTATTAGCTTCCATTGCACTATTCATCGGGGCTTGGTTCTGCTTGTTAGGTGCAGCAGTCCAGCTTCCAATCAACTCGGAAGACCTTTCCGACACCGAAGGCTTATCTATAGTAGTGATACTTACGGTAGCCCTACAAGGCATAGGCTTTGTGGGCATCGTGCTTACAGCTGCAGGTATAGTTTTATCAACAATTATTAAGCCGAAGTCGCTTGCCATACGACGGGTTATTTTCTGGGCATCAAACTTTCTCTTATTACTCTCCTCACTTATGGGATTACTGGTAATCGGTTCATTTGTGCTCGATACGTTACTCAGTATCGTCGGCGTCAGTCTTTATATAGGAGTAATCGGTCTGATATTGTCTGCTACCCCAAAGCGGATAGCAGACAATAACCAAAAATGACCATTCCCCTCAAGGCGCTCACGCCGTCGCCGCAGTAACCCCAGGCTCAACCATCCCCACCAACCCATCCTTCATCC
>DQGF01000039.1:2977-9292 GCA_003525045.1 Pseudomonas sp.
AGCAGGCTCGCTCCCACAGGGTCCGATGTGGACACATTAGATGTGAACACCCCCTTATCAACTGTGGGAGCGGGCTTGCTCGCGAAGGCGATTATGCAGTCGCCACAGAAACCCCAGGCTCAACCACCCCCACCAACCCATCCTTCATCCGCTTGGCATCGCGCACAAAACACCGCGAAGCCAGGACCAGAAACACCATGGTAAAGAACAGCGCGACCGGGATCAGGTACATCGCGTCATGCAGGCCCACCGCCTTGAACGCCTCGGTCATCTGCTCGGCACCCGCCGACAACATGGCGGCATGGGCAAAGTGATCGGACAGAGCGCCCACCACCACCGGACCCAACCCGCCGCCGAGCAAATACAACCCGGCAAAGAACAGTGCCATGGCCGTCGCCCGCAGGCGCGGTTCGACCACGTCCTGAATCGCCGTGTAAACGCAGGTGTAGAAGTTATAGGCAAACAACCAGCCCAGACTGAACACCGCGACAAACACCCCGATTTCGATCCGCCCCGAATGCAGGGCCCAGGCCGTGCACAAGGTTGAGATGATCAGGCTGAATGCCGCAAACAGCAGGCGACCGTTGGCTATACGCTGGTGAATCTTGTCGGCGACCCAGCCGCCCAGCGTCAGGCCGAACAACCCGGTGACGCCGACGATCACCCCGGTCGCCACCGCTGCTTCCTGCAGCGGCATCAGGAAATAGCGCTGCAGCATCGGTACAAGAAACGAGTTACAGGCATAGGTGGCGAAGTTGAAGCACAGCCCCGCCATCACCAGCCACAGGAAGGTCGGTACTGCCAGCACCCGACGGATCGGCCGGTCCACGCGCTCCTGAGAGACCTGCACGCTTTCCGCGGCGCCGCGTTTCGGCTCCTTGATGAAGAACATGAAGACCGCCAGGATCAGCCCCGGTACCGCCGCGATGAAGAACGGCGCACGCCAGCTGTCGAAAGCCTTGACCATCCAGCCAATGGTGAAGAAGGCGAGCAATAACCCCAACGGCAGGCCGAGCATGAAAATACCCATCGCCCGCGCGCGACGGTGGGCCGGGAACAGGTCGCCGATCAGCGAGTTGGCAGCCGGCGCGTAACTGGCTTCGCCGATGCCGATGCCCATGCGCACGATCAGGAAACTCCAGAAGCTGCCCACCAGCCCGTTGACGGCTGTCAGCCCGCTCCACGCCGCCAGGCCCCAGCCCATCAGTTTGCTGCGCGAACCGGTATCGGCCATCCGCCCCAAAGGCAGGCCGGCGATGGCGTAGACGATGGTGAACGCCGTGCCGATGATCCCCAGCTGAAAATCGCTGAGGTGCCATTCCATGCGGATAGGCTCGATGATGATGGCCGGGATGGTGCGGTCGAAAAAGTTGAACAGGTTGGCCAGGAACAGCAGGAACAGAATGCGCCAGGCATTCGCCGCTTGGGTCGAGTTCTGCATGGGTCCGTCTCTTTTATTGTTTTTGGGGCATCACTGTCCCCGGAGCCTGCAATCTAGTCAGGCCCGCTGGAGCTGTCTGTAATTATTCGTAAAGCTGATACCTACCCATGGCAGTAGGCGTGGCCCATGCAACGATTTATTTCTAAAGGCACCAGCGCTCATTCCAATATCGCAGCGAGCGGTCAGCCCTCTGAGACTGGCTCACGGTACAGCTGCACTAACGTTGACGGATCCTTTTCCAAAAAGCCCTGGCCCCCATGCAGGCGCATCAGTTGTGCGGCCAATCCGCTGATGGGCGTGGCCGAGCCTTGCTCGCGAGAAAATTTCACCGCGGTGTCGAGACCTTTTGATTAAAGATCGTCAAATATTGGCTGCAAAACCCACTGCCTTGCTCACAATCAGAAACAATTAAGCAGCCCCAAGGCAGCGCAATAAACTGTTCCCGTTACGCGCACGTCACCCTCGCCAAGACCCTTCTGTAGCCTTTCTCTACGGCAACATGCCATCACGCTACTCACCTACACACTTTTATCTGCCGAAGCGACGCACCAATTATGTGCAAGCCTTCAACTCGTCGCCCTTTCCTGGATCAGAATCCACGGCGAAACGACCACTGCCCACAGTTCCGGATCACGTTCGAAAAGATCCAGCGCCCGCGTTTCAGACAGCTTGCCGAGCTGGTCGGCGGCCAGCCAGGCAGCTACTTTCTCGCCTTCATCCGTCGCCACGGCCTCGGCAGCGGCGATCAGATCCAGGCCAGGATCGACCCATAACAGGGCACCCTTGGCGAAGAACGGTTCCAGCTCCTTCCAGGTAATAGATGCGGTTTCACCAAGCAGCTTGGCATAGAGGGTGCTAGGTTCTTGAGTCATGGGTCCTGTCCGGAAAAGAAATCGTCGTCATCATAACGTCGGTGGTCTGGCAGAAAAACCCGGATGCAATTGAGTCACCGCTTGAAAAGTGCAGGAAAGCCAAGGATTGCTGATAGTTCAGCTATAACCCCCGCCGCAATTCTGTCTTTTTCTTTCAATTATGCGACACCCTCAGGTTTTGCCCCCTGGCGCCAGCTTCCCAGTCTGACAATCGGCGCTCTACACTGTACCGGTACAGTTGCCGGGGGCATTTTCCGGAGGATATCGAAGATATCTGACCCGGTTCTGCTGCTACGGCGCCAGGACTATAAAAACTACAACAGTAAGAGTGGAGCACTATGACTAAGGCTACTAAGCAGATTTCCAAACTGTTTGCCGCTATGGTTCTGGCCGGGGTGGCCAGCCATTCGTTCGCAGCCGACACCATCAAAATCGGCATCACCGGCCCTAAAACCGGCCCTGTAGCCCAATATGGCGACATGCAGTTCAGTGGCGCCAAAATGGCCATCGAACAAATCAACGCCAAGGGCGGCGTAAACGGCAAGAAACTCGAAGCCGTTGAATACGATGACGCCTGTGATCCAAAACAAGCCGTGGCTGTCGCGAACAAAGTCGTCAACGATGGCGTCAAGTTCGTCGTCGGTCACCTGTGCTCCAGCTCCACCCAACCGGCTTCGGACATCTACGAAGACGAAGGCGTGATCATGATTACCCCGGCTGCCACCAGCCCGGACATCACCTCCCGTGGTTACAAAATGGTATTCCGCACCATCGGTCTGGACAGCGCCCAGGGCCCTGCCGCCGGTAACTACATCGCCGACTTCGTAAAACCGAAAATCGTTGCTGTTCTGCACGACAAGCAGCAATACGGTGAAGGCATCGCCACCGCCGTGAAGAAAACCCTGGAAGGCAAAGGCGTCAAGGTTGCCGTGTTCGAAGGCATCAACGCCGGCGACAAAGACTTTTCGTCGATGATATCCAAGCTCAAGCAAGCCAACGTCGACTTCGTCTACTACGGCGGCTACCACCCGGAGCTGGGTCTGATCCTGCGTCAATCCCAGGAAAAAGGCCTGAAAGCCAAGTTCATGGGTCCGGAAGGCGTGGGTAACGACTCGATTTCGCAGATCGCCAAGGACGCTTCCGAAGGCCTGCTGGTAACCCTGCCGAAATCCTTCGACCAGGATCCGGCCAACATCGCCCTGGCTGACGCGTTCAAAGCCAAGAAAGAAGACCCGAGCGGTCCGTTCGTGTTCCCTTCGTACTCGGCTGTTGAAGTGATCGCAGAAGGCATCAAGGCTGCCAAGTCCGAAGACACTGCCAAAGTGGCTGCAGAAATCCACAAAGGCACCTTCAAGACTCCAACTGGCGACCTGAGCTTCGACGACAAGGGCGACCTGAAAGACTTCAAATTTGTGGTTTACGAGTGGCACTTCGGCAAACCTAAAACTGAAGCCAAGCCTCAGTAAGGCGTTGCCTGACTGACTGCCAATAAAGCCCACGGCGTGCCGTGGGCTTTGTTTTACGAACGTATTGGGCCGCGCTGGCGTGATCCGCCAGTCTCCCCACCTGAAAATCTCAAAACCGTCATCAGCGGTTCGCTGGCAAACCTCGCGTTCGAAGTGGATGCAGATCCACGGGGCTCGAGCGGGAAAATGACTCCACCAGTGAAATGCGTATCAGGTTTTTAGGAGCGCTGTAATGCCTGACATCTATCACTTTTTCCAACAGCTGGTTAATGGTCTGACCATTGGCAGCACGTATGCCCTGATCGCCATCGGCTATACGATGGTTTACGGCATCATTGGAATGATCAACTTCGCCCACGGCGAGGTGTACATGATCGGCTCCTACGTGGCGTTCATCGCCATCGCCGGGCTGACCATGATGGGACTCGACAGTGTTCCGCTGTTGATGACCGCCGCTTTCCTCGCGACCATCGTCGTGACCAGTGCCTACGGCTACAGCATCGAACGGATCGCCTACCGCCCCTTGCGCGGCAGCAACCGTCTGATTCCGCTGATTTCCGCCATCGGCATGTCGATCTTCCTGCAGAACACGGTTCTGCTGGCGCAAGACTCCAAGGACAAATCCATCCCCAACCTGATCCCTGGAAATTTCTCCATCGGGCCAGGTGGCGCACAAGAAGTGCTGATTTCCTACATGCAAATCGTGGTGTTCGTGGTGACTTTTGTCGCCATGCTCGGCCTGACGTTGTTCATCTCCCGCTCTCGTCTGGGTCGCGCCTGCCGCGCCTGTGCCGAAGACATCAAGATGGCCAACCTCTTGGGTATCAACACCAACAACATCATCGCCCTGACCTTCGTCATCGGTGCCGCGCTGGCGGCCATCGCCGCCGTGCTGCTGAGCATGCAATACGGCGTGATCAACCCGAACGCCGGTTTCCTCGTCGGCCTCAAGGCCTTCACCGCCGCAGTACTGGGCGGGATCGGCAGCATCCCCGGAGCCATGCTCGGCGGGATCGTGCTGGGGGTGGCGGAAGCCTTTGGTGCCGATATCTTCGGCGACCAGTACAAGGACGTCGTGGCGTTCGGCTTATTGGTTCTGGTGTTGTTGTTCCGGCCAACCGGCCTGTTGGGCCGTCCGGAGGTTGAAAAAGTATGACTAGGAATCTTAAACAGGCGTTGTTCAGCGCCTTGCTGGTGTGGGCCGTCGCCTACCCGGTACTCGGTTTGAAACTGACCATTGTCGGCATCAACCTCGAAGTCCATGGCACCAGTAACACCACACTGATCACCATCGCCGTGTGCTCGGTGCTGATGTTCCTGCGGGTGCTGTTCGACCAGCAGATCAGTGCAGCCTGGAAATCCTCGCCCAACATGCCGGTAATGCCGGCCAAGGCCAGCACTTTCCTGACCCTGCCGACCACCCAGCGCTGGATCATCATCGCGTTGATCATCGGTGCCCTGGTCTGGCCGTTCTTCGGCTCCCGCGGTGCGGTAGATATCGCCACCCTGGTGCTGATCTACGTGATGCTTGGCCTGGGCCTGAACATCGTGGTCGGTCTGGCCGGTCTGCTCGACCTCGGTTATGTCGGCTTCTATGCCGTCGGCGCCTACAGTTATGCGCTGCTGTCGCATTACTACGGCCTGAGCTTCTGGATCTGCCTGCCGATCGCCGGTCTGATGGCGGCCACCTTCGGCTTCCTGCTCGGTTTCCCGGTACTGCGTCTGCGTGGTGACTACCTGGCGATCGTGACGTTGGGCTTCGGTGAAATCATCCGTCTGTTCCTGCGTAACCTGACCGGCCTTACGGGCGGTCCGAACGGCATCAGCAACATCGAGAAACCGACGTTCTTCGGCCTGACCTTCGAACGTAAAGCCGCTGAAGGCCTGCAGACCTTCCACGAGTACTTCGGCCTGGAATACAACTCGATCAACAAGGTGATCTTCCTTTACCTGGTTGCGCTGTTGCTGGCGCTGTTCGCCCTGTTCGTCATCAACCGCTTGCTGCGCATGCCTCTGGGTCGTGCCTGGGAAGCGCTGCGTGAAGACGAAATCGCCTGCCGTGCGCTGGGTCTGAACCCGACCGTCATCAAACTCTCGGCCTTTACCCTCGGTGCGTGCTTCGCCGGTTTCGCCGGCAGCTTCTTCGCCGCGCGTCAGGGCCTGGTGACACCGGAGTCCTTCACCTTCATCGAGTCGGCGACCATCCTTGCCATCGTGGTGCTGGGAGGCATGGGCTCGCAACTGGGCGTCGTACTCGCCGCCACGGTGATGATCCTGTTGCCAGAAATGATGCGTGAGTTCAGTGAATACCGCATGTTGATGTTCGGCGCCTTGATGGTGCTGATGATGATCTGGCGTCCTCAAGGCCTGCTGCCCATGCAACGTCCTCACATGGAGCTGCGCAAATGAGCCGCGAGATCCTTAAAGTAGACAATTTGAGCATGCGCTTCGGCGGCTTGCTGGCGGTCAACGGCGTCGCCCTGACTGTGAAAGAGAAGCAGGTGGTAGCGCTGATCGGTCCCAACGGCGCCGGCAA
>DQGF01000039.1:9589-10349 GCA_003525045.1 Pseudomonas sp.
GCAAGACCACCGTGTTCAACTGCCTGACCGGCTTCTACAAGCCGAGCGGCGGCAGCATCCTGCTGGACGGCGAGCCGATCGAGGGCCTGCCCGGCCACAAGATTGCCCTCAAAGGCGTGGTGCGTACCTTCCAGAACGTGCGGCTGTTCAAGGACATGACCGCGGTCGAGAACCTGTTGATCGCCCAGCACCGTCACCTGAATACCAACTTCCTGGCGGGCCTGTTCAAGACTCCGGGGTTCCGCAAGAGCGAGCGTGAGGCGATGGAATTCGCCGAATACTGGCTGGACAAGGTCAACCTCACGGCGTTTGCCAACCGTCCGGCCGGCACGCTGGCCTACGGTCAGCAACGTCGCCTGGAAATCGCCCGGTGCATGATGACCCGCCCGCGGATCCTCATGCTCGACGAACCGGCCGCCGGCCTGAACCCGAAGGAAACCGAGGATCTCAAGGCGCTGATCAGCATGCTGCGTGAAGAGCACAACGTCACCGTGCTGCTGATCGAACACGACATGAAATTGGTCATGAGCATTTCCGACCACATTGTCGTGATCAACCAGGGCACGCCCCTGGCCGACGGCACGCCGGAACAGATCCGCGACAATCCTGAAGTGATCAAAGCCTACCTGGGGGAAGCGTAAATGCTGCAATTCGAAAACGTTTCCACCTTCTACGGCAAGATCCAGGCCCTGCACAGCGTCAACGTGGAAATCCGTCAGGGCGAAATCGTGACGCTGATCGGCGCCAACGGCGCGGGCAA
>DQGF01000039.1:10660-10821 GCA_003525045.1 Pseudomonas sp.
CGGGCAAATCCACCCTGCTGATGACCCTCTGCGGTTCGCCGCAGGCCCACAGCGGCAGCATCCGCTACATGGGCGAAGAGCTTGTGGGGCAGTCCTCGGCGCAGATCATGCGCAAGAGCATCGCCGTAGTGCCGGAAGGTCGTCGGGGGTTCGCCCGCCTG
>DQGF01000039.1:11104-11274 GCA_003525045.1 Pseudomonas sp.
GTGGTCCCGGAAGGTCGTCGGGTATTTGCCCGCCTGACCGTAGAAGAAAACCTCGCCATGGGCGGCTTCTTCACCGACAAAGGTGATTATCAGGAGCAGATGGACAAGGTTCTCGGACTTTTCCCACGCCTGAAAGAACGCTTCGCCCAGCGCGGCGGCACCATGTCCGG
>DQGF01000039.1:11630-11761 GCA_003525045.1 Pseudomonas sp.
CCCAAGTTGCTGCTGCTCGACGAACCTTCGCTGGGCCTGGCGCCGATCATCATCCAGCAGATCTTCGACATCATCGAACAGCTGCGCAAGGATGGTGTGACGGTGTTCCTGGTGGAGCAGAACGCCAACCA
>DQGF01000039.1:12060-15600 GCA_003525045.1 Pseudomonas sp.
CTGGTGGAGCAGAACGCCAACCAGGCTTTGAAAATCGCCGACCGCGCCTACGTGCTGGAAAACGGCCGGGTAGTGATGCAAGGCACCGGTGAAACGCTGCTGACCGATCCGAAAGTGCGCGAAGCGTACCTCGGTGGTTAAGCCGTTGCGGTAACCAAAAAACGGCCTTCGGGCCGTTTTTTTATGCCCGCCCCAATCCCGACAACACCGCCCCCTGTAGGAGCGAGCTTGCTCGCGAAAAACCTGAGAGCGCCACGTGCATTCAGGCAGCCAGCGTCATCGTTCACGACCATCGTCGGAACGCCGCCCGGAGCAAGCTCGCTCCTACAGGGTTATGTGATCAGTCAGAGCCGATCCAACGCCTCCCCGCTGCGCTTGAACCAGCCAATCAAGTAATCCGCCAGCACCTGGGTGCGTTTGGGCAAACCACCCTGATAGGGATGCACCAGGTACATCGGCATGCGCCGGGTCTGATAGTCCCGCAGGAGCCAGCGCAATCGCCCGTCAGCCAACTCCGTTTGCAGCAGGTAGGACGGCAGACGCGCAATACCGGCGCCCGCCAGCGCAGCTTTCTTCAACAGGCTGTAATGGTTGCTGGCAAACGGTCCCGAGACCCGCACCCGCAATAATTCATGTCGCTGGTGGTAAAGCCACTCTTCGCGCCCGCTGTAATGGCTGTTGAGCAAACAGCGGTGTTCAGCGAGGGCTTGGAGCGTCAACGGTTCGCCATACTGTTCGAGATACGCCGGGCTCGCGCACGTCATCTCGTGCCAGGCCAGCAGAGGTCGGGCTACCAGACGCTCGTCATTGCCCACCTCGGAGCGAACAGCGAGATCGAAACCGTCGCGGGACAGATCACGATAGTTATTGCTGAGGTCGAGTTCGATCTGCACCTCGGGATAAGCGTGGGAAAACTCCAGCAACAAGCCGTCGAAGAAGGTTTCCCCCAGTGATACCGGAACCGTCATACGCACCGGCCCGGCTATATCGTCCTTCAACCGCGCCAATGCCTGACGCGCCCGCTCGACTTGTACAACCAGCGCCTGGGCTTGTGGCAACAGCGCCGCGCCCGCGGCGGTCAAACTCAAGCGCCGCGTAGTGCGTTGCAGCAAGACTACAGAAAACCTCGCCTCCAGCAGGCTGATGCGTTTGGACAACTGACCTTTGCTGCAACCCAATTGCTGCGCCGCCAGGGTGAAGCTCCCCGCTTCGATCAACACCGCGAACGCCGCCAGATCATCCATCTCGCTCATGGATTGTTTCCATTTGAAAACCAAAGGTTGCCTATTAGCGCGCTTATCAACAGAAAAAACCACTCCTAGACTGAAGCCTCTTTCAATTCTCTCAAGGATCAGCACCATGAAAATTCTTTTGATAGGCGCAGGCGGCACCATCGGTTCGGCGATCGACAAGGAGCTGTCCGAGCGTCACGAGGTCATCCGCATCGGTCGCAGCAGCGGCGACTTTCGGGTGGATATCAGCGACAGCGCCTCGATTCGCCACCTGTTCGAACAGACCGGCAAGTTCGATGCACTGGTCTGCGCCGCTGGCAACGTGACCTTCGCAGCGCTGGATGAAATGACTGAAGACAGTTTTGCCCTGGGCCTGCAAGACAAGCTGATGGGCCAGGTCAACCTGCTGCTGATCGGCCGCGAATTCGCCAATGACGGGGCCTCGTTCACCTTTACCACCGGCGTACTCAGCCATGATCCGATTCGCAGCGGTGCCTCGGCAGCCCTGGTTAACGGCGCCCTGGACAGCTTCGTCCGCGCCGCCGCGATCGAATTGCCGCGCGGCCTGCGCGTCAACTCGGTGAGCCCGAACGTACTGGTCGAAGCCATGGGCAAGTACGCGCCGTACTTCCGCGGTTACAAGCCGGTTCCGGCAGCGGATGTAGCACTGGCCTACGCCAAAAGCGTGGAAGGCCTGCAGACCGGCCAGACCTTTCATGTGGGCTGAACCCTTGTGATGAACGGTCAGGCTGAGTAACGTGGCGGCACTTGTCTGGAGAACCAATGATGCGTGTCGCCCGTTCCTTAGTCCTTGTCGCCCTGCTTCCGCTGTTCGCCGCCTGCCAGCTACTCGATAGCCCGGGTGAAAGCGCCTCTCACACGGGGCAAACCCGCCTGCAGGGTCAACTCACGGCGGCCGACGGCAAGCTGCTGTTTGTGCCGTGCAACGAACAACGCAGCTACGTGGTCAATGACACCGGCGGCACCAGCGTCCTGCAAGAGGCCGCCACTTTGGCCGATGCCCGGGGCAAGCTGTTCGCCGACGTGCGTGGCCGGATCGTAGCCAGTGGAGCCGATAACCGACTCGATCTGGAGCAGCTGTATCGCGTCGAGCGTTCGGGCACCGCCTGTGACGATCCAAACTTCAAAAAGTTGATCCTGCGTGCTGCCGGCCACGGTCCTGAGTGGAACGTGAGAGTCAGCGCCAAAGGCATGGTCATCGACCGCGCCGGCCAGCCGCCATTGGCGGTGCCGTACGTTGAAGAACAATTGGGCGATGGCCGCTTCAACCTCAGCACCCAAGCCAATAACCAGCACATCGAACTGTGGGTCGCGCCACGACGTTGTGTCGACAGCAGCACCGGCAGTGTCCAGCACATGAGCGCCGAACTGCGCATTGACGGCAAGGTTCAGCGTGGCTGCGGGTATTTCGGCGGATCCCGGGACGACTGATCGTTTAAGCCTCACGGGAATTTGCCTTTGAGGCTTATAATCGCCGGTTTCAAACGCCCTGGCGCAGTTGTGCGCCCCGCGAACCGGATCCCGTCATGTTACGAATCACTGAACTCAAGCTGCCGATCGACCATCCCGATGAAGACCTGCGCCCTGCCATCGTGCAGCGCCTGGGCATCGCCAGTGATGACCTGCTCGATTTCACCTTGTTCAAGCGCAGCTACGATGCGCGCAAAAAGTCTTCCGAACTGTGCTTCATCTACACCATCGACCTCAACGTTCGCGATGAGGCGGCGGTGCTGCACACGTTCGCCGATGACCGTAACGTCAACGTGGCGCCGGATGTCAGCTACAAGCCGGTTGGCCAGGCACCGGCTGATCTGCAGCAACGCCCGATTGTCGTAGGCTTCGGTCCATGCGGGATTTTTGCCGGGCTGTTGCTGGCGCAAATGGGCTTCAAGCCGATCATCCTCGAGCGCGGCACCGAAGTGCGCCAGCGCACCAAGGACACCTGGGGCCTGTGGCGCAAGTCGGTGCTCAATCCGGAATCGAACGTGCAGTTCGGCGAAGGCGGCGCCGGCACCTTTTCCGACGGCAAGCTCTACAGCTAGATCAAGGATCCGAAATTCTACGGCCGCAAGGTCATGCAGGAGTTCGTGCGCGCCGGCGCACCGGAGGAGATCCTGTTCGTGAGCAAGCCGCACATCGGGACGCTGTTCCTCACGCTCCATTTCGCGGCGATGCGCAACGAGATCTTGNGGCGGCGCGTGCGCACGCTGATGATGCGGCAGGGGGGGGGGGGGGGCAGGGGGGCTGGGCCCCGGCGGGGGGGGGCGGGGGGGTGGGTGGGGGGGGG
>DQGF01000039.1:15613-16170 GCA_003525045.1 Pseudomonas sp.
GTGCAGTTCGGCGAAGGCGGCGCGGGGACGTTCTCCGACGGCAAGCTCTATAGCCAGATCAAAGACCCGAAGTTCATCGGGCGCAAAGTCCTGCACGAGTTCGTCAAGGCCGGCGCGCCGGAAGAAATCCTCTACGTCAGCAAACCGCACATCGGTACGTTCCGTCTGACCGGCGTAGTGGAAAACATGCGTGAACAGATTCGCGCCATGGGCGGCGAAGTACGCTTCCAGCAGCGGGTCACCGACGTTTTGATCGAGGACGGCCAACTGGTTGGCGTTGAGCTCAATGGCGGAGAGCAGATCCATTCCAAACACGTGATTCTGGCCCTCGGCCACAGCGCCCGGGACACCTTCCGCATGCTGCACGGTCGTGGCGTGTTCATGGAAGCCAAGCCGTTTTCGGTAGGTTTTCGCATCGAACATCCGCAGTCACTTATCGATCGTGCGCGCCTGGGCAAGTACGCCGGGCACCCGAAACTCGGGGCTGCCGACTACAAACTGGTGCACCACGCCAGCAACGGCCGGTCGGTCTACAGCTTCTGCATGTGCCCGGGCGG
>DQGF01000117.1:0-1361 GCA_003525045.1 Pseudomonas sp.
AGGAAGTAGGCCGGACCGGTCTGGCCCAGATCGACCTCGATCTCGACGGACAGATCGGATGGCAGCTCGACCTTCTTCTGCTTGGCCACGACCCCGATGGCGGCGATGTAGCAGGCTGACCATGCGCCGGCAAACAGCTGCTCGGCGGTCGGGTGCGGCTGGATGGCCGAGAACACGTGCGCCGGTTTCGGGTTTCCAGGCGACGACAGCTGGATGTTGAGGCTGCCGTCATGGCCGCGGGAAGTGCTGCCAGCGGTGTTGAGGGTGGTGTGGGTTTTGCCGGTGGCCAGTACTTTTTCGATCTTGCTCATGGGGTGAATCCTCAGGATTTGGAAAGCTGTGATTTATGTGTCGCATACGTTTATGTCGTATGCGATTGAAATAATATTCGCGCAGAGACCAATCGATGTCAATAGCTTGAAGGGGAGCGCCCCGACGAGTGGTCGGGCCTGGATATTCTCTGCGGGACTGCGATATCAACGTTCGGGCAGGTTCCAGCTTGCGCGAAAGTGCTCGTATTCCATCTCGGGCAGTTGAACCAGCAGCGGCGACTGGCGAGGATCCAGCCAATCGAACAGACGGGAAATATCCGCTTGATCCATGGCAGTGCAGCCAAGCGTCGGCGAGGAGGGGCCTCGCCAGATATGGAAGAAAATGCACGAGCCCGAGGCGGGGGATGCCGGCGTGTTGTGCTCGATGAAAATGCCTTTGCGATACATGTCATCGTCTCGACGCATGCGCTCCGAACTGTTCCAGTCCCTGGCTATTGTCGAGCCGTCGACCAGCTCGTTGTAATGCCCGGAATGACTGTCATCCACGCATTCTGTGATCGATGTCAGCGCCAGGTAAGGCAGTCTGGTGCTGGCCGTACTGTCGTAACCGACGGCCGTTCCCAGCTTGAATATCCCGGCAGGCGCTTTTCCATCACCTTCATGTTTGACCGGTCCGTCGCGTTGATCGACGTTGTCCGCAAGACCCTTGCCCCAGGCCAGTCCGTTCTTGCCGAGCATCACCGGAAACGGTTGCTCGTACTTTCGAAACGTTTGCCCATGCCGTTCATAGCGCTGGGCAGTGCCCTGGACGTCAGTCCAGTTTTTGCTGGTGACCACAATCAGTTGGTGGCTGGCGTCGAGCACGTTGCTTGCCTCCAGCGGCGTGATGGGGAAATCCATGACGTCCTTGCGCGGACCCGCACCACTAAAGGTGAAGTGCCACCATTCCTTGTCGTATCCGGCAAACCCTTCCTTCTCCATGGCGCGGCTGAGTATCTGGCGGTTCTTTCGAGCATCAGGATTGATAGTCGGGTTGTCGGTATGCGCGCGCTCATCGAAGCAGTCGTAACCTGTTCCCATGTCGAGTGC